>DATNPK010000108.1 GCA_036703275.1 Coleofasciculaceae cyanobacterium
TACCGTTAATTTCTGTTGTCATGTATTTTATTTATGGTGCGAGAATTAAGCACAGCCTTACACAAAGGCTATATTTATATTCTTCCCAAACAACTAGTGAAAATTAAAAGCTACATTGTTAGATAGTGAAGATATGGCAAAAAGTAATAATTATATAACTATGCAACAGCAGTGCTTACAGCAGACAAAATACTATGAATTACTCACGGCAAGCTTATGCTTCCATTTAAAACTTTCGGCAATATTATGCTTCCTTAGAAGGTAAAATCATAAAAATTGCTTAACGTAAGAATAGGCATTCTCCGAGTTTGTTGTGGCAATATTATGCTTCCTCTTGTGGCAAAGTTATGCTTCCAGTCACAGCTTTGGTAGCTAAAACAACAGATTACTCTACTTTACTTGAATAATTAGGCAGCATCTATTCATGGCGGATTGATGGTTGCTGCAGAAGGAATATTATTTGGCATAGCTGCGATCGTGGCTAGAATTTTACCAAGATGGTCAGGATTATTGTTAATACTTGGAGTCAGTTTAAATCTTCTCTGCCGTCTGCTAGCATTTCCCGATCTGAGTCAGATTGTTGGCAGTATAGTTAGAAATATTGCTTTGGTTGGCATGGGTAGAGCTATTTTAACGTTACTTTCGGGTTAAGAGAGTTAAATTGTTAGAATAGCTCTAAGCTCTAAGCTCTAAGCCTTTTCAAAGTTTTTTTATCTCTTCAATTTTAAAATTGAACTAAGAAAGCGGTTTTTCAATTAACCGAATAGTAAAGGATTCAGCTTATCCCGAATTCAGGTTATTTTAAGTACCAGACAACAAAATAATAATACTTAAAAATGTAGTGTTATTTTTATGAGAATGGATGCCGTCTTTATTTTAAAATTTTAAATCCAAGCAATCTCTTAACTTAGCTGCCAAAATTCCCACGTAAGGTTCTTGGTCAATGGTGCCGTGGCTACCACCAACGAAATGACATTCAATCCCTTCTGTGGCTAATTTGTTCCAACTATCTTGCTGATCTAGTCTTAAAGTACCGCTAGCAAAGATCGTAATTTTGCCAGGATAACTACTCGATGGCATATAATTAGCTCTTGCTTTGAGATGACTGCGAAAAACCCGTCGTACATTTGCCATTAAAGGATCTGGAGATGTATTATCAGGGAAAAATCTCGCTTTCAGTTTTCGCAACTGCTGTCGATATCGATATTGAAGGATGGTCAATAATTGACCATTACGACAAAAATAAGCAAAACTTTGCCAATATTCAGCTAGAGACTTCTCTTTTTTACTGCCATCAGCGTTTCTTAACTTTGAATAAATATTGGGAGGTAATCCACCATCAATCAAAGCCAATAAAGCTACCTTTTGTCGCTGCTCTACGAGTTGTCGTGCCATTTCAAAAGCGACAATACCACCAAAACATCTTCCTCCCAGATAATAAGGACCGACAGGTTGAATTGTTTGGATTTCCTGAATATAGTGTGCCGCCATATCTTCTACTCGTTCATGGGGAGTCGTTTCTGCTTCTAAGCCCAGTGGTTGAGGAACATAAAAAGGCTGATCTGCACCCAGATGATGTACTAAATTGGCAAATCCTAAGAGGCTATTTCCAGCAGGAGGAATACAAAATAAAATCGGACGAGAATTTCCTGGTTGTGGGGGATTTAACCAAGAGCTAGCATTAGTATTCCCTTCTTGGCCGATTAGTTTGGCTAACTTTTCAATTGTTGGTGCTTGTAGCAAAGCAGATAGGGGTAACTTCTTGCCAAAAGAGCGATCGATTTCCGCAATTAAGCGAAATGCCAGTAGGGAACTGCCTCCCACCTCAAAAAAGTTATCTTGAAGCTGAATCTGTGGGATGTCTAAAATTTCTGACCAGAGCTTAGTAAGTCTTAATTCTAAGGCATTTCTCGGCTTGAGATTAGTGGCTTGAGATTTGGCTCGCTCGGGAGACAAACGATTTGCTTGTTTAGCTCGTAGTTGCTGGCGATCGCGTTTATTGAAGATTAATAAAGAATCAATAGGTTGCGTAGGATCGGCTACAATTTTTTCCAGCACTGTTTGCCAATGCCCTGCCATGGTTGCGATCGACGGAGATGAAAATAGATCGCTATTGTATTTCCAAACTCCAATTAGTCGATCGCGATCCTCCGTCAAAGACAGCGATAAATCAAAATCAGCCGTACCGTTATCGCTCTCTAATTGTTCAACAGTTAAACCAGATAGAGTTGGCGTACTGCTTGCGTTATTTTGGAGAACAAACATAACTTGAGATAGGGAAATTTGTCCCAGCCCCAAATCTTGGACTAGCTGTTGTAGCGGAAAATCTTGGTGAGCATAAGCCCCAGTTACAGTTTTACTTACTCGACCTAGTAATTCCTGAAAACTAGGATCGCCAGATAAGTCACTCCGCAGAATCAGGAGGTTAACCAAGTAACCCATAAGCTGTTTGAGTTCTGGGCGATTACGGTTGGCAATAGGAGTACAGACAAAAAGATTATCTTGCTCGGTATAGACATGAAGCAGAATCTTAAACGTAGTTAATAAAGTAGCAAAAAGAGTTGCACCAGATTGATAACTAAGCTGTTTTAGCTTATCAGTGAGTGAGGGAGAGAGAGTTAACTTATAGGTAGAGCTTTTACGGGTCGGTAGGGCTGGCGCAGGATAGTCTGTCGGTAAGGCTAATTCTTGAAGATTTGTGCCAAGTTTTGCTTGCCAATAAGAATTTAATGCGGCTAAAAAATCATTTTGTAACCACTGGCGTTGCCAAACTGCAAAATCAGCATACTGGACCGATAATTCTGGTAGAGATGAAGATTTACGCGCGGCAAAAGATTCGTAGAGTGCCGCTAATTCTCGCCAAAAAATTCCTTCAGACCAACCATCAAAGGCAATATGGTGAACGGTTATCAGTAATAGATGTTCTGTGGGTTCAAGCTGAACTAGACAAGCCCTTAAAAGATATCCACTGGTGAGATCGAAGGGTTGTCGAGCAACTTCTTGAATAAGCCGTGCGATCGCCGTTTCTCGTTCTTGGGAAATTAGCGATGATGGCAGTTGCTTTACGGTCAAACTCCAGTCGTCCTCAGTCTCAGTAACTATTTGAACTGGATAATTATCCACGGTAGCAAATTGGGTTCTTAAAGCTTGCTGGCGACGTAAGATTTCTTTAAAACTTTGTTCTAGGGCTGTAATATTAAGCTGACCTTGCAAACGGAGTGCGAAGGGAATATTATAAGCCGTACTTTCCGAGGATAGTTGTTCGAGCAACCAGAGCCTTTCTTGGTTAAAAGATAGGGGTAAATCGCGATCGCGATCGACAGGCACTAATGGTGGTGCTTGATTTTGCAGACCAATAATAGTTTTAATCGCTTGCCAAAGATCGTTTGGTGCTTCGAGTTTAGTCTCGGCAAGCGCGATCGCCTTGTTGTTCTGAGCTGTTGATGAGATGCTAGGCAATTCGGTTTCTATAGGTTTCATTGTTTATTACTTATTACCAATTTCTGCTGTGTAGTGGAACTAGATTTCTTACTCGATCTCTTGCTTTTTCTCAATTAATTCGACAATTTTGGCAACAGTTTGAAAATTATCAAAGCTAATTTCATCACTTTCAAACTTGACATCAAAAGCATCTTGCAAGCTAAAAATGAGAGACATAGCATTAATTGAATCTAGTCCCAGACTAAAAATATCGCATTCATCTGAGAGATTTTGCCCCTCAACATTTGGTAATAACTCTAAAATTACATTTTGAGTTTTTTGTTTTAATTCTTCAACAGTCATAGTTTTCATCGTGCTTGGCAAATATTAAATGTTTTGTAAAGTAAGTAAGTAAGTAAGTAAGTAAGTAAGCAAAAATTGCTGCTAATTCTATTACTTTCGCTGTTTAAAGAGCTAGCAATTTCTATCCTTTTGTAGTTAGCAAATTGCGGACGGGTATCCCAGACACAACCGTTCCACAGGAGTAAATAGTAATGTTTCTATCTGTATTGAGTCGCTCGTAAGCAGACAAAATAATTTTTTCGGTATCTGACCAACCTATGCATTTATCGGTCACGGAAACACCATATTTCAATTCTTCTAAATTTCGAGGAATCTTCTGATTACCTTCAAACAAATTAGATTCCAGCATCATGCCAACTATCGATTGATTGCCATCGGCTATTTGTTGCAGAATATTCTCCAGCACCGAAGCCTGTAATTGATGGTTTTTACTAGAGTTTCCATGGCTGCAATCAATGACGATCTTCTGAGGCAAACTGAGAGCTGCTAATTGATTTTCTGCCCTCGTTACCGTCGCAGCATCAAAATTAGAGGCGCGATCGCTGCCTCGCAAAATAAGATGACCGTAATGATTACCTTTAGTTTTAAACGTGCTGACTTGCCCTTGGCGACCGAGTCCGAGAAAATTGTGAGGCATCCTGGAAGATTGAATGGCGTTTAAAGCCACTTGAAAGTTGCCATCAGTATTGTTTTTAAACCCGACTGGCATAGACAGCCCACTAGCCATTTCCCGATGAGTTTGCGATTCAATTGTCCTCGCGCCAATTGCCGACCAAGAAATTAACTCGGCTAGATACTGAGGGGTTATGGGATCTAAGGCTTCGGTAGCAGCAGGTAGACCGATTTCGGCAATTTTAATGAGTAAATTACGTGCCGTAAATAGACCTTTGTGCACATTAAAAGAATCATCTAGATCGGGGTCGTTAATTAATCCTTTCCAGCCTACAGTTGTCCTGGGTTTTTCAAAATAAACCCTCATCACAATCAACAATTTATCTTTAACTTTTTGAGCCAAGGCTTTTAGCTTTTGAGCATAATGTTGCGCTCCTTCTGGATCGTGAATCGAACATGGGCCGACAATCATAAATTTTCTGGTGTCTTTTCCCTCAAGAATATTTTGTAATTCTTGCCTTCCTTGCAAAACCGTCTTAGCAGCAGCTTGGGTTAAAGGTAACTGATTTTTGAGTTGAACTGGGGTCAATAAAGCTCTAGAGGATTCGATGTTGACATCTAGTATGGCTTCGATATTCATAACTTATTACTTTTAAACCAGAGCTTTGCGCAGAATTTTGCCTAGTGGACTTTTGGGAATTTCTTCGCGGAATTCGATAATTCTGGGTACTTTAAATTCAGCCAATCTGGCTTTGCAGTAGGCGGAGATTTCTTTGGCATCACACTGTTGCGAACCTTCGGTAACGATGACTGCTTTAATTATTTCTCCAGCAAAAAAGCCTTTAACACCAACGACAACTGCTTCTTTGATGTTCGCGTGAGTAATCAAAACATCTTCTATTTCAATTGGATCGACCTTACGACCTCCCGTATCAATTAAGATTTTCTTTCTGCCAGTAATATAAAGATGACCAGACTCATCGATTTTCCCTAAGTCACCAGTAAAAAATGCTCTATCTTTAAAGGTTTGTTGATTGAGTTCTGGCATATTGTGGTATTCACTGGTTAGTGTCTCGCTTTTAATCACGATTTCGCCAATTTCTCCTACGGGCAATTGAGTTTCGCGATCGCCGATAATTTTAAGTTCGACATTTTGCATCGGACGACCAACCGAACCATAAGGTTTATCTGAATCTTCTAAGTCGATCGCCACCGAACCTGCTTCTGTGCAACCATAAAGTTGTTTGATAGAGATGCCAAATCTTGCCCGAAATCGTTCATAAATATCCTGAGAGAGAAAATTACCAGCAGAGAAGCATAGTCTTAAAGAGCTTAAATCGGCTTGAGTATCGGTCGGTGTTTCTGCCAAAGTATTAAAGATATAAGGTACTGCTGGCAAAATAGTAATTTGCTCTTGTTCGATTAGCTCTAAGACTCTCAAACGTCTAAAAATAAAGGGAACTTCCACTGGCGTTCCCTGTTGCCGAAACTGCTCTAAAATAACTAAAGTCGCTCCGTTATCAATAGAAGCAAGCAAGCAATTTCCCAAGCCATGAGCGTGATACATGGGAACTAAACATAAAATATTGTCTGCTGAAGTTATTTTGGCGGTTTGCGTAAAATTATTAACCTCATGGTATAAATTGTATTGAGTTCTGCCTACTCTTTTGGGTCGGCCTGTAGAACCTGAAGAATATTGATACAAGAAATTTTCCCCAGCCAAAACGATATTGTCTTCGATTTTGGTTTCTTCAGGCAAGATGAGATCGTAAAAATAAGTTGAAGAGGGATTAGCCCCATCAATCGTAATTAACTCGATTTGTCGCTCTGATTTTGAAATAATCTGGTGGCAAAGGTCGGCTCTTATAGTATCGGTAATAATTACTTGGGCATCACTATCATTGATATAGTAACTAAGCTCTTCTTCCTTAAATAGATGGTTTAATGGCAAGAAAATAGCATTTAGTTTGGCAGCAGCATAAAAGCTAACCACAAATTCGCTGCAGTTGGGCAAGACAACCGCAACACAGTCACAGTGAGAGATCCCTAAAGAGCTAAGACCTTTACTAAAGCCTTTAATTCGATCGTATAGCTCTTGATAGGCAATATTCGAGCGATCGTCAACAATAGCAGTCTTTTTAGGATATTTTTGGACAATCTTAGCCAAATTTTGTTCTAGCATATTTAACCTTTAACTACTGTACGGGCGAACGGTCGTTCGCCCCTAAATACTAATCAACATCAACCCATGTACTGATTCAAAACCCCGATTGAAAATAACTTGCGGGAAATTTTTCAGTAATCGTCATAATCGGCTGACCTTGAGAAAAGACGCGATAAGTGCGCGAAAAAATCTTATCTTCTGGTTTGAGTGGAAAATAAGCTAATAGTTGCTCCGCAGTTTCTTCAGCAGTATCGATTATTTCCTTGAATGTTTCCAGCTTGTGTTCCAACCAAAGTCTACCTAGGGGAGTTTTTGAATGTAACAATTCATTTTTAAACTTTTCGTCTAATCTTTCAATAACTAGAATTGATTCGGCATAAATAAAATTTTTGCGGCTGATTTTCCCTTGAAGTAAGACTTTTCGTTCGATTACTTCGCTACCCTGTTTTACTGCTAATGGCGCAATATTTTGGGTAATGGAAACTATTCCTTCAGAAAGTTTAACTATCCGAATTTTTTCAAATAAATAGGCTTCTAATATTTCGGTTAGCGTTCCATCAGTGGTCAGCACAATACGTTGCAGGGTACTTAGTTCTGACGGATTGATATGATTGCGGATTAAGGATTGATTTAAATCCTGACGCATCGTATCATTTTGATTTGCTGTGGTGGTAATCGTTTGAGCTGACATCTTTGTAATTCTCCTAAAGCTGTAAATCTTTTGAATTGAGGGAAAAACTAGGCGACAATCGTAATCTGTTCTGGGCTAAGAGAAGGTATGTTAGACAATATGGCAATTTCAGAGGCAACAATCGAGCCACTACCATCAGGATCGAAACTAAGTAGACCAGTATCAGTTTCGTAGAAAAAACTAGCCCCAGTTGCCAAAGAGTAAGAATTTGTACTACTAATAAAGTCTCCAGTTTCCGAATCGACTTCTGTTAAGTTTGTGCCAGCAACTAAGCCACCATCAAAACCAGAAGCGGAGAATAACAGGCGATCGCCGATGCTAAAATCTGTGATGGTATCAATCTCTAAATCGAGATTTTCATAAACGAAGCTATCTGCACCTTCACCACCACTTAAAGAATCTGCGCCACCATTACCAAACAAAATATTTGCCTGCTCGTTACCTGTTAAGCGATCGCTATATGCCGTCCCCGTAATGTGGTTGACTCCAGTGAGGGTAACTTGCCCTACCAGAGAGTCATACCAAGCATTACCGATCTCTTGATATCCCGCAGCATTGGGATGGATTCCGTCAGCTATTAGATCGTCGAGATTTAGCGCTCCGCCACCGTTGACGTAGGTTACTTGTGAACCCTGCTGTTGGGCTAGTTCTGGTAACTCTAGGTTAACTTCTTTGACAATACTGGCTCGCAGTTCGCCCCTAAATGCAGGATCGATAGGTGCAATAGAAGAAACCAATATCGGTACATCGGGTAGCTTATCTTGCAGGCGATCGATTAGTCGATTGAGATCTTCAATTACTGTAGCAGCATCATCAGAGTGCAAGATATCGTTAGTTCCTGCCATCACCAGCACGACATCAGGTTGATAGTTTTTTAATAACCCGCCCTCTACTAACCCTGTCAGCTGATCAATCGTCCATCCTGGGTGTCCTTCATGTTCTGCATCATCTAGATTAGTCTTATCATTAGTTTTAGAACCGATAAAATCGATACTCAAATCATCAGCAACAAAATTATTCTTTAACTGTATGCGATATGCACCAGGTGTAGGCTCAACGGGGTATTGGCCTGAGGTAATAGAATCCCCAATTGTGAGGATTTTTGGTTGCTCAATGGTTCCATATATCGGAGTAAGTACCCGAGCTGTAGCAAGATTGGCAATAATAACACTGCTACCTTGACTATAGTCAGCAGTGTTATTAAGATCGACAGTTAAGTTGCTAGAAGGATTGTTGAGCGAGATGAGATCGATTGCCATGACAAATATAATTAGAGAAACAACTTAATTAACCTAGAAATTGATTTTCAGCCCTAAGATAGAGCTATTTTCTGAACCCGTTTAGCAACTACGCCAAAATAGGCATCTTGTTCGGCTCTTAGGCGATCGCATAGTCTGCCACTAGGGAGTTCTACATCGTCATAGGTCAGTACAGAATCTTTAGCAACATCTCGCTTGAGACGACAACCTTCAGCTAATCCCATTGGTAATAGATTTTCCGCACGGGCTACATCGTAGTTTTCACACTGTCCGTAGGTCATGTAGTAACCAATTCCATCAAGCTGTTCTCCTGCTTTTAAGTCAATTTTAGCCGTTGTCACCACATCTACTTGAGGTTTACCCAGAGGACTCATCACCGCATCCTGCAATAGAACAACCCTGGCGACAGACAAAGGCACTTCAAAGTGGCAGAGATGATAAGGAGTATAAAAACTATAGAGAGGGCCTTCTCCCAGTTTGTATAAATTGAGATAGTGCTGTTGTTTGGGGTCATCGTGAGTAGCAAACACGTATACGCCAGGACCAGGTTTTGCCCCTACAACATAATCGACAATGCCACCCAACTGTTTGAGCTGCTCGACATCATACATTGAGGTCATTTCATCTACATGACCTTTAAATTCATATCCTAGCATCCCCCGCTTGGCTACCTGCATCCCTGTCGCATTAGCCACGATCGCCTGTTCAAAAGAAATTTTTGTTCCATCGGCAAAACTGGTTACCATGTGGGCTTTTTGTCCCCAACGTCTGGCAAAACCTTCCTGGGTCGTGGGATTGCGATAGGGGTCTTGTAATCCTTTAATGTTGCCGCAGAGCAAGGGAGTGAGTCCGATACTTTTGACAAAGCGGTAGAGGTTCATTTGTACCCCTGGTTGGTCGCCATCGCAGGCACTGATAATGACTCCTGCGCTGTCGGCATAAACCTTGAGAATCGAACCAATAGTGCCATCTAGTTCCGCATTCATCAAAATCACGTGTTTGCGGTTGGCGATCGCCTCCATGACAATTTCGGCTGCATATTCAATCGTCCCAGTCACTTCGATCAAGGCATCAATCTGTTCTGCCTGGCACAAAAGTTTGGGATCTTCGGTAATGGCGTATTTTCCTTGGTTAATTGCCTGTTCTAGTGCAGCAACTGTCTCAACTTCTTCTACTTGTTCGACTCCTGCTTCTGTATAGGCTTTTTTCGCCCCCTCTAGATGGCGATTAGCGATCGCCACTAATTTCATTCCTGGAACTGAGTTGATAATTTGATTGGCAATACCTCGTCCCATAAAACCAGCACCAGTCATTGCCACTCTGACAGGGTTTCGGGCTGCCAAACACTCTTGTAAAGCTCGATCTACAATAATCATGTTAGTTGTTAGTTGTTAGTTGTTAGTTGTTAGTTGTTAGTTGTTAGTTGTTAGTTGTTAGTTGTTAGTTGTTAGTTGTTAGTTGTATTTACCTGTGATTAACAACAGGAGTTTTGAATAAAGACCAGCTAGCATCTTTTTCAGAAATCTCACTAATGGGCAAGGGCCATTGAATTCCTAATGCGGGGTCGTCATAACGTATCCCTCTCTCTTGATTTGGCGTATAAAATTCGCTGACTTGATAGATGATTTCCGTATCATCCGTCAAGGCTTGATAACCATGGGCAAACATCTCAGGAACATATAAAGCGAGATGATTTTCTGCTGTAAGTTCAACACCAATATGCTGTAGATAAGTTTCCGAGTCTGGACGCAAATCGACGATCACATCGTAAATTGCCCCTTTAGTACAGCGAATAAATTTAGTTTCCGTTGCGGGGGGTATTTGATAATGCATCCCTCGCAAAGTTCCTTTACTGTAATTGAAGGATAAATTGCACTGGGCAACTGCTGGTCTTAAGTTATGTGCTTCAAATTCCTTGGCACAAAAGGTGCGACTAAAAAAGCCACGGTGATCTTGCATTGGTTTTAAGGCAATAATGAAAGCACCTTTGAGTTTTGTTTCTCTAAATTCCATAATTTTCTACCTACTTAAAGATTAAATTTTTGAACGGACAAATATACGCACAGCGCGAACTAAATCTTTTGACTACATGCGGAATCACGCCTACGATCGCAAACTAGCGTCAAATACTGTTTGATTTTCAGCAACTAGCCCATCGAAAGTATATTTAAATGCAGCTAATTCCTGAGCCAACTCTTGCTCTACAATGGCTCTAGCTTTGGGGGAATATTGTGCCTGATAGGATTTTTTGCCAGGGGTTTTATTGGTATGAGGTATTGGAATATATTCATCTATTCCTGCCTGACTTAAAATCTGGTTCAAATCGCTTTCTAGACGCTCATAACGAATAACGCAATCGACACCATTGATTAGCGGATAGGCAATATTCCTTTTGACGGAACTTTGGGTAAGTAACAGAGGTTGTTTTCTCAGCCAGTGTTTGAAACCAGATTTGACCCGTTGATCGAGACGTTGGGGAAACAAGATTTTTCTAGATAACCATTTTTCAAAACCTTCTTCTCTGGCTAGCTGAATTTGCTGTTGAACGTTTTGGACATATCTGGCGCGATATGTTGCCCCTACTCTATTGGCTGGGCAATTGGGATCGTCGCTTTGAATCATTTGTTCCCACCAAGAACTTATATATCTTTGGTAAGCACTAGCAAAGCGATCGAAGGGATTACGCACTGTGCCAAATGTCAGATAGGATTTTAATTCTTGTTCAGAAATAAGATTAAATCCAATCAACTGTTTGAGGGTGTTATGCTTTTCCCCGACTAGCTTGTATTTTTTTGCCAGCATGAAATCTTTTTCAGGTAGTTTTTCTCCCCCAAGCTTTTCTATTAATACTTCACTAATCGAAGAACAGCCTGTAGCTGGTACTTGGATAAACAGCAGTTTGTAATCGCGACAAATAATAGCCATCTTTGACCTCTTATTCAAGAATTGATTGGGAATAATTTTGAACTTTTCGATTGTGTCGGAGTTATCCTAGACGGACAACAAGCCTAATACGCCGATGAATGCTGTAAATGCAGCACCCGTTTTAAGCTGCCATTTTCTCAAGGGCAATCTTTTGCCTAAGCGTAAATAGCCTAGAAGTAAATAACTCAATAAAGCAGCGAGCGCAGCAACTAAATATCTTCGTTCGGGGGAACTGACCACAAAATGATCCAAAATGGTCAAAAAGTTGTAGTCAGGTTGAGGAACTACTATAGTTTGCCAAGCATCACCGCCATTGGTCGATCTATATAGTTCAGCCCCAGACGAACCATAAATAGTTTGGTCAACAGAATATGCAGGAGAGAACATAAGTTCTCCAGTTAAATAATCGCCAACCTGAGTAAAAGTTGTGCCTCCATCGGCAGTTTTAAATAAACCTTCCCCTCTGACACTAATAAGAAAAGTGCGATCGCTTTGGTAATTGGGGGAGACGGCAATAGTTTCGATATAGCTATCTCCACCATAAGCAGTGCCAGGCAATTTGCGCCAGCTTGTCCCGCCATCTTGGGTAACAAACAACCCTTTGGCAGTGCCAGCAAAAACCGTGCGATCGCTTTGGTAGTTGGGAGAAATCGCTAACTTGGCATAGTCGTCTTTAGCAACTAAACCCTTTATCGGTTGCCAGGTAGCACCAGCATCTACCGATTTATAAACCCCTCCAGTAAAATTACCTATATAGAGGGTTCGATCGCGGGCAAAATTGGGAGAGATTGCCAGAGAAGGAATGAAAGCAGCCTGTTCGCCAATTTCCCCAACCCGGGAAAAGTTCTTGCCTCCGTCAGTAGATTTGAGAATCTTACCTGGTAGCGTTACCAAATAAACAGTGCGATCAGCTTCGCTGCCAGGCTTCGCCTGATCGCTTGCGAAATTGGGAGAAACAACCATGTAGCTATCACGCCGTAAAGGTTTAGGTACCCAAAACTTGTGCCAGAACTTACCTCGATTGGTGGTTTTGGCTAAACTACCCCAAGAACTAGCCAGTATAGTGTCATCCGAACTGTAGTCGGGAGAAAAAACTAAGTTTCCTGTTTCAGCGATTAGATTTTGTTTGAGTAGACGATCTGTTCCTAAGCCACGATTAATCGGAGTCCAGGTAGCTCCTCGATCGCGACTCAGGTAAACCCCCTGATAGATAGTAGAAATGGCAACTGTAGAATCATGTTGGTAATTTGGTGATATGGCTATATTTCGGATGCTTGTCGTTCCTTTGCCGATGTTGACATCCCGCCAACTACGTCCTCCATTGGTGGATTTAAATACGCCATCAAAACCAGCTAGCAACAGGGTTTTATCTTGGCTATAGGTAGCAGAAATACTCAAGTCGCTAAAATGAGGGCTTTTATATAAAGTGGTATCTGCTTGGGCGTGTTTTTTCAGACCTCTGCTTTGTTTGTTCCAGCTTTTGCCACCATCAGTGGAGCGAAAAACACCCTCATGCCAGGTAGAAGCCAAGATCGTTAAATCTGTCTCATAGTTAGGCGAGATTGCCAAAGACATAATCGAGCGATCGCTGATGCCGTTATTGACTGGTAAAAAAGAAACACCACCGTCAAGTGTTTGCCAGATTCCCGCTTTTTCTGTTCCTACCCAAACAGTTCGATCTGTTTTATAGCGAGGCGAAATTGCCACGGCTTGAATTGCCCCACTATTTTCGAGGGTAGTTAATGGCTGCCAGTTTTTACCCCGATCCGTTGAAGAGTAAAGATTTCCGCGATCGTCCCCTACAATTATCTGGTTGTTCGGGTTAAAAGCGATCGCCTTAATTTTGTTCTCCCCTGGCGTAACGGTTGACCAACTTGTCCCACCGTTTTCTGTTTTATAGAGTCCCGATTCAGTTCCCGCAGCGAAAACTACATCAGCCGAATCAGGAGAGATCGCCACTAAGTCAATACTCAAAGTTTCTAGTCCCTGGTTCACCTTGTTCCAAGATGCTCCTCCATCTTGTGACTTATAGATTCCATCTCCCAAGGTTGAGAGAAAGAGAGTTTCCTTAGATTGAGATGAGACAGCCAAGGAAAATAATTTATGTTGATTATCCAAACCCTTTTCAATTCTTTGCCAGCGATCGCCTCCATCTTTTGACTTGAATAAATTACCCCAGATAGGCAGATAACCATCCAGAATAAAATATGCTGTCTGGTCGCGATCGTAGTTGGGTGAAAGTTCGACATCAACGATCGCGTCGTGGGGACTATGTGCCAATGCTGTATCTACATCAAAGCAGCAGCAAGTTAAAATTGACAGCAACAAAACTCCAATGCCTTTAACCGCATCTAAAGAGTTAAAACGAAACCATTTCATATGTTTTACTATTAGCCAATACAAAAAAAACGAATTTACGCTCTAACCGAAAGTAAGCTAAAAGAAGCTAACGGCTAAGAGCTAGGAATTATCGATCCTTTATGGCAATGAGGTGTCAACCTCATGTCAGCTAAATAGAAAAGAGCATGAATACGACCATAAATGCTGTAAACGCACCGCTGGCTGTAATGAGCATTTTTCTTACGGACAATGTTTTGTCTAACCTCAAGCGTCCTAAAATTAGATAACTAGCTAACGCAACTATGGCAGCAACCAAAAATTTAGTAATTGGAGCAACTGTTAAGCGGAGATAATAATAGGTTATTAGCTGCTTCAAACTCGTTCCTTGGGGTGTGGGTAGGGATAGATTTGCCCAGGTATTGCCACCGTCTGTCGATTTAAAGAGATTAGTTTCAGCTACTCCATAGATAGTGCGATCGCTTGAATATGCAGGTGAGAATTTAATGGGCATAGTTGGTGGCCAAAAACCGTACATATTTGCCAAAGAATGGTTTCTATTGAGCAAATTCTCGCCAACCTGAGCAAAGGTTGTTCCCCCATCAACGGATTTAAATAAGCCTTTGCCTCTGAAGCTGACAATGAGAGTGCGATCGCTTTGATAATTGGGAGATATAGCCACCGCATCTACATAACTACGCTCCGTATCTGCATTTACTGCTAATTTGCGCCAACTTTTTCCTTCATCTCTGGTAACAAAAAGACCTGCAGCCGTACCAGCAAAAACAGTTCGATCTAGTTTGTAGTTAGGTGAAATAGTTAACTTGCTTTCTTCTGGCATCGAGGGAATATCATTACCAGTCGGTTGCCAGGTTTTACCTCCATCCACTGTCTTATAGACACCATCATGAACCCCTGCATATAAAGTTTTGTCTGTAGCAAAATCTGGAGAAATAGCTAAATATACTATTGATTGACCGTTGATACTTCCTATCTGAGAGAAGCTAAGACCTCCATCAGTGGACTTGAGCATAAAGTCCTGCCCTGTACCCTGCATCGAACCTAAATAAATAGTTCCGTCAGAAGCAAAGTTAGGTGAAACAGCAATGGAATATTTAGTCGGTCTATTTAAGGGACTTGATTTATTACTAGTTAGGGGAATTTTCTGCCAATCTTGACCTGTGTTTGTAGACCTTAGAAAATAAGTCCATGAGGGTGAAAATATAGTTTTGTCTTGTCGATAGTTAGGAGAAAATTCGATACCGAATAATCTCCCTACATAACCATCTTGGAGAATTTGTTTGGAAGTGCGCTTAAGCCAATTGTCTTTGGCTAAACCTTGGTTGATAGTCATCCAGGTAACTCCTCGATCGTGGCTGATGTAAGCTCCCCCTAAGTAGGTAGTAATGGCAACGGTAGAATCATTTTGATAATCTGGTGACACATCCAAACCGACGATAATGTTTGATGATAAGGTATTCAATTCTTGCCAAACACGTCCACCATCAGTAGATTTGAATAACCCATCAAAACTAGCCATAAAGACGGTTCGATCCTGGCTATAGCCTTGGGACATACTCAAGCCGCTAAAATGAGGTCGATTAAAATTAGGTAGATCGGCTTGACCATCTTTAGTCAGACCCTTACTGTATTTTTTCCAGCTTTTACCGCCGTTATGGGAGCAAAAAACTCCCTCCTGCCAGGTAGAAGCTAAGATAGTTTTATCTCTTTGATAGTTAGGTGAGATTGCCAAAGACATAATCGAGCGATCGCGGATGCCATTATTTACTTTAGCGAAAGAAGCTCCAGCATCAACTGTTTGCCAGATTCCCTCTTTTTCTGTTCCCACCCAAAAAGTCCGATCCAAAGCAAAATCAGGAGAAATTGCTACAGCTTTGATCGCACCACTCTTTTCGAGGGTATCAAGCCACTGCCAACTTTCACCGCGATCGCGAGAATAGAAAAGATTTCCTTTGTTGTCGCCGATTACAATCATGTCTGGTTGAGCAGGGTCAAAGGCGATCGCCGTAATCTTATTATTCTCTGGCATAACTAGCGTCCAATTTGCCCCACCATTTTCTGTTTTATATAGTCCTTTTTCCGTCCCCGCAGCGAAAACTACATCAGCCAAATCAGGAGCGATCGCCACTAGATCAAAACTCAAAGTTGCTAATCCTTGGTTGACTTTATTCCAAGAATCGCCTCCATTTTCTGTTTTGTAAATTCCATCGCCCAAACTAGCTAAAAAGAGAATTTTTGGCGATTGAGCAGCAATATCTAAAGCAGATAATTCATGTTGATGATCCAAACCGTTTACTATCGTTTGCCAACTATCACCTCCATCTTGTGACCTTAAGATGTTTCCTCGCACATTAATAAATAAAGTTCGATCTTGCTGATAATTGGGAGATACTTCAACTGCCAAAATATCATCATGGGGATAATGGGCAAAGGCAGCTTGTACATTAAGAGTGAAGCACGCCAAAGTTAAAAGCAAACCTAAAATGGTAACTTTTAAATAATTTAATTTTGGCAAAACCATATAATTAACCAATTTTTACTTACTACTTCTAACTTCTGACTTCTTAATTACCGTCCCAGTACTAAAATCCAATCTCCTTCTTCTGGGGTAGTAAAATTGACTTGAGTTGCTTTTTGTACCGTACTTTTATTACTCAATGCCTTTGTTCTAGGGTTAAACCACAAAACCGATACCGACTCAGCACTCAACGAAGAAAGATTTAGTGCAAAATCACTCGTACCTGCGGTGTACACCAACCCATAGCTGCCGTCATTAGCCATAGTTGCTTGAATATGTCGCTCGTAATCGGCACTTTGTCCGCTAACAATCATTGATTGGGCTGGTCTTAACTTTAGAAAATCTTTGCCCAAGGCGTGCAGAAATTGACTGAGGTAGCCAATCTGTGTTGAACCCTCTAATTGCAGTGCCTCGTCAAAGTTAGACATTGCATCCCAGACTCCCGACCCGCCATAGGAATGTCCAAAACCGCCAGCAAAAATGCTGAAATAGGCACGCCGACGAACATTGTATGGTGTCGCAGGTGTCCCTCCTCCTAGATTAGTATTTTCATACCAGGCTTCAGCATCTAAAGTTGGTTTGGTCGGAGATTGTTGATAGTCGTAGGCGATCGCTTCCCAAACAGTCCAGTTACGCTCGTCCTTACGGGGAAGATCGTTAGGACAACACCATTGACTGGTTTGCCAGTTATTAAAATCTACTAAAGTATTCATCTTAGAAAAAGAAGTACCACGCTGGAAGTCGGCATGTATGGTTAAAAGCTTATTTCCCGTATCACCATCTCTAATTCCCTGCACCAGTGACTTAACCCGATCCAAATCCAGCTCGCTTTTACGCCGATGACCGCCAGACTCACCAGCACTCAACCAGATAACATTGTCATTATCTTTATAGCGATCGCCGATGAACCTGCCAAATTTATAGAGTGTTTCGGCATCATAGTCTCGAACAATCTGCCACCATCCTGTAGCGATCGCAACATACATACCTCGCTGGTTAGCTTCTGCTACTAAATGGTCTATTTCCTGAAAATGACTCTCAATCGGCTCTAAATTCTCATTAAATCCGATCGGCTCATTCACCTCCTCATTTCCCATGCCCACCCTAATCATCACCACGTTAAAGCCTTTACTCTGGCGATCGTCTAGTAGCTTAATCCGTTGTTGGCGAGTTAGCTTAGAAAACAGCCAAAAAGTATCCCCAATCCAGACAAAGGGACTGCCATCGGCACGTACTAAAAACCGCTCAGAGCTATCTATCTTAAGTTTGGTTGGCATGGGATATGCTGGCAGTTTAAGCTCCAGCCCTGGATAGGTTTCAGAATCAGAGGTAGCTGCTATTGGTTGTGACAAGGGGGACTTTTTAAGTGCGATCGTCTGAGCTCGATTAAAATCTACATCCCCAACTTTAGCTACAAACAGGAGCAAGACTAAGGTGATGGAAAATAGTGACAGATAAAAAAAACGTCTCATGACAAGCCTTTAATAAACGACAGAACGACCTTCCTACTTCTGACTCTCATGGCGATCGCAATCTATCAAGCTGTTGTTCGCGATTTCGCTGCGAGATTACCTTCGCAGGTACGCCAACTGCAACGGAATAGGGTGGAATATCCTTACTTACTACCGCTCCTGCACCGATGACGCTACCTTGACCGATGGTGACTCCATCGAGAACTTTTACCCCAGTCCCCAGCCAACAGTCATCCTCAATAACAATTCCTTTGCAGGTAATTCCTTGTTCGACAATTTTAAGTGTGGGGTCAGCAAAGTTATGATTATTGGCGTAAATTCCTGAATGGGAGGCAATGAGACAGCTTTGACCGATTTTTATCGAACCAGGGCCAGCTAGACAAGTGTATGGACCAATATAGGTAGATTCGCCGATCTCAATATATCCGCGATCGAGAGATCTCAGATCGACACCGCGATCGAGGATTACTTGCTTTCTCAGGTAAATTTGACTGTTGTTGCCAAAAGTATTAATTTGTACGCCAAATCCTAGGTTGACTCGATCCTCCAAACAGACACTATTGTTTCCTAGCTCAGTTTTACTTGTCCCAGCACTACTAAGATAAGTTCCACGATTGATAATGACGCGATCGCCAACTTCTATCTGGTTCGGCTGAACAAGTTCTACTCCTGATTGAATACGTACCGAACTACCCATTTTGGCAAAAAGAGAACGATAAATCCAATTTCTCAGAACAATACCTGGTGCTCTGGGAATCCATTCTACTAAGGCAGTTAAGATAGATTCTCGACGATAAGACCAAAATGAACTGGACTGTGTTGCTCGTTTGATAACAGAATTTAACATTCTTTCAACTCATTACTCATTACTCATTACTCATTACTCATTACTCATTACTTAAGCGCAGCGTTACCAGTAGCTTTACTATCGAGCAGTTCGTCCAGCAGATCCAGGATTTTATTGTCTGACTCTGACTCAAATTTTCGGGCAAAATGGGAGTTGCTACTGACGATTTTGAGATAGTCATCTACGGTTAAACTTTGAGCATAGCCAAAAAGCTCTGAAGGAAAATCTAAATAACGCATACAGTCATTACAAAGATTAAACTGATTGCTATTGACTAGCACAGTGGGAATGAGAGATTCTTCAGGAGCCAAGGTTCTTTGATAAAATTTCAATACCTCAGGATGTTCTTCTAGATAATTTCTCAAGAAGTCTAGACATTTTCTCGATAAGCTGTTCCAGTACCAACCCCCGTAACACCTGAAATTGTCATCAAAGGGGACTGATTTTGCTCCCAGTCCAATTAGAGCAAAACGCCACTGTATTTTCAAAAAAGGTATAAAAGGCTCAATTCTAGATATTTTTCTGAGCCACCACTTAGTCCATAGTGGCAGGGATATATACTGGGCAAAAAAGCGTTTTCGACCTGCTTCTTTTCCCCAAGGTGATTCTTCTCCCAGAATATCCCAGTAATTGATAAAGCCGTCGTATTCGGTCTGAGCCAGAAAAGCTTCGATCTGAGGAATTGGCTGAATCGGATAGTCTTGACCCGACAGACAAATCAACCAGTCAAAGTCGTAGTTATGCTCATGCAACCAATTAATAGCATCGAGATAAATTTCTAAGACAGAGTTGTCACCACGTCTTGCCGATTTCTTTCTTGTAATTAGTTCAATCCCTGAAAATTGTTGGAGGTTGGTTAAGTCTAGCTCGCAACAGCTAAAGTCATGACTGAGTAACACTAAAGAATTGGCACTGGACTTTTTAATTACTTTAACTAACCGACAAATTTGTTCTGGGTTTTTGTGACTTTGAATAAAATAGACAACCTTCATAGCAAAATATTCGACTCTAAGCTTAATTATCTTGAGGGGAGACTTCTTCAAAAGAAGAATTTCCATTTCCTACCCTCAGCTCATCGGTGTAGAGTAGTCGTTCACCATGACCAGGATCGCCCACGTATACACCAATTTTCCACGCACCCATAGCACTCACTCCAGGACGAAGCAGTGCCACCTTTTCATTGACGTAAAGTTTGCCATTTTTCCAAATTTTGACAAATCCTTGACTAGAATCTGAGGAAGGTCGAACATTGAGCACAAAGTCATCCCATTCATTAATTCTGGCGGGAATACTAAAATTCTTACAGCCAAAAATATATCTTCCTTGACTATCTTGTCCTTGATAAAAAGAAACAGTGTAATCAAATGTGCCACCGTCAGGAGAGATAGTCATGTAGCTACCTGGAACTCCTCTTGTTTTTAATGTCCCACCTCGGCTCGATTTGCTGTTACATTCAAAGAGCGTTATTCCCGCACGCTGATCGCGAAAAGATGCCTGATAGAACATTTGCTGCACGATCGAAAGGTCGGGTTCGCCTTCGACTGGCTTGAGGAAATCATTAGGAAAAAAGTAGCTCCAGCCAATCCAGTATTCTTGGTTTTCTTTAAGAATGCCATCAGGAATTCCAATCTCGCTGCGCTCATCACAATTCTGGACATGATGCTGCATTGCCAATCTGCCACCGCGAACGGGAGAAGTGACAAACTTAAACAGACTATTATCTACATAATCTGAGTTTGAGCTACATTGATGGCTTTGGAATTGTCGGTAAGTATTATCAAAAATCTCGTCATCAAAAGTATTTGTCCAAATGATGTTGGCTAATGAATGTCGAGGTAATAAAACGATGATTGAGAACAGCAGAAGCAATTTAAGGATATTCATGATGGCATCAAGATTTATCTTCAGGCGATCGCTGGTTCTTTGGTTGCTTCTGGTATGCTGACGACTGGGGATTGTCCCTTCCAGAAGAAGTCGCGATCGATTTGCCCAGTTTTAATCAAATATTCCAGTTGCTTGAGACGGGTAAATCCTCGGAAACTGAAAGTCTCTGCCGACATATCAATTCGATTAAACAAATCGTAAAACTGTTGCGCTCCCCTTTGAGCATTCCAATCACACTTGAATCCAGGCAGAGTTTGATTTATCTTCTCAAAAGAAACACGATAGCTGCGATTATCACCATCGCTTTGCCCAAAACTTAGCTCGCATCCTTTAAATACTCCTGCAATTGTCTGGGCAATTTCTTTTACCTGATAGTTATGAGCCGTATCACCGACATTAAAAACTTGCTGATGAACAATCTCTCTTGGAGCTTCCAGGCTACACAATATAGCTTTGCAGATATCTAAAGCATGAACTAGAGGTCGCCAAGGAGTTCCATCACTGGTCATCTTAATTTCATTAGTCGTCCAGGCTAATCCTGCCAAATTATTTAAGACAATATCAAACCGCATTCGGGGAGAAGCTCCATAGGCAGTGGCATTACGGAGAAAGGTCGGCGAAAAGCGATCGCTAGCCATTGGTTTTACATCCCGCTCGACTAGAGTTTTACACTTGGCGTAGTCAGTCTGAGGATTGACGGCAGATTCTTCAGTGACATAATCTTCTGTCGCTACTCCATAAACACTACAGGAAGACATATAAACAAACCTTTCCACTCCCGCAGCTTTGGCTAATTTTGCCAAACGTACTGAACCTTGATGATTAATTTCATAGGTAATATTTGGTGCAAGTTGACCCGTAGGATCGTTAGATAGTTCTGCCATATGAACCACAGCCTCAATCCCCTCAAGGTCTTCTGCGGTGATATGGCGGATATCTTTATTGAGAGTTCTAGGAGTTAACTCAGTCGCATTGTAAAGCCAACCGACTTTATAAAAACCAGTATCTACGCCAAGTACTTCATGTCCATGCTGCATTAAAAGTGGTGCTAATAAAGAACCAAGATAGCCTTCTGTTCCAGTAACTAATATTTTCATGATTGATGACAAATAATAAATTGTTAGTGATTGTAATTAACCTAAATACTCAAACGATGAGTATATTTTTGAATGTTGTACAGGTGGCAGAATATTTAACTTTCTACTTCCTACTTCCTACTTTCTGAGTTGGTGATACCTCGATCTGAGATTGCTCGACAATTTGTTCGACTATAGCTTTACCAATTTCGATCGAAGATGTGGCTGCTGGAGAAGGTGCATTGCAGACATGAACTGAGTTTTTGTTGAAGACGATCGAGAAATCGTCTACTAGTTTGCCATTATTCTTTAATGCCTGAGCGCGAACTCCCGCATGGGTAGGCACGAGATCTTCGGCTTGAACTGCGGGAATTAATCTTTGCAAACTGCGGACAAATGCCTCTTTGCTAAAGGAACGAATGATTTCTTGGATTCCATCATCGCTGTGTTTGGCAGCTAGTCGCCAAAAGCCTGGGTAGGTCATTACTTCCATAAAGTCCCGCAGATTGAAATCTGTTTTTTGATAGCCTTCACGTTTGAAGCTCAACACAGCATTAGGCCCTGCATGAACGCTGCCGTCAATCATCTTAGTAAAGTGAACGCCCAAAAAAGGAAAATCGGGATTAGGTACTGGGTAAATTAAGGTTTTAACCAGGTCGCGTTTTTCTGGGATGAGTTCGTAATATTCCCCGCGAAAAGGCACAATTTTAGCTTCAGGTTTGGCTTTACCTAACTTAGCAATGCGATCGCTATGCAGTCCAGCACAATTGACCGTGAATCGTGTTTCAAACTTACCTTGAGTTGTTTCTAATACCTGAGCGTTACTGGTATTGATGATTTTGACAACCTTAGTATTGAGATAAAGTTCTCCACCCTGAAGTCGAATTAAGTCGACATACTTTTGACACACTTGTTGATAATTAACAATACCCGTACTGGGTACGTGCAAACCTGCCAAACAACGCACGTGAGGCTCGATTTCGTTAACCTCTGACCCACTAATCTGACGCACCTTTAATCCATTTTGTAGACCTCTCTGATAAATATGTTCTAGCTGGGGCAACTCAGATTCTTCTACGGCAACTATAACTTTGCCACAGACATCGTAATCGATGTTGTGCTGCTGACAAAATTCCACCATTGAGCGATTTCCTGCACGGCAAAATCGAGCCTTAAAACCACCAGGCTTATAGTAAATCCCCGAATGAATTACCCCACTATTGTGTCCAGTTTGGTGAAATGCCCACTGAGATTCTTTCTCTAAAACGGCAATTTTGGCTTCTGGATAGGTTTTACCCAGAGTCATGGCAGTAGAAAGACCAACGATCCCACCACCAATAATCGTAAAATCGTACATAATTTATTTGTTGTTTAATTCGACCGATCTATTTACCAAACCTTCCAAGGTGCTTTGTCTTTTTGCCAAAGACTTTCCAAGTAACGTTTGTCGCGTAAAGTATCCATGGGCTGCCAGAATCCCTGATGTTTGTAGGCTGATAGTTGTTCTAAATGAGCTAATTTTTTCAAGGGTTCTTGTTCCCAAACCGTTGAATCATCAGCAATAAAATTAATTACTTCTGGTTCGAGGACAAAATAACCTCCATTAATCCACGCACCATCTCCTTCAGGTTTTTCCTGAAAGCTAGTAATTTTCGTTTGTTCTTGCCCCAAGCAAATTGCCCCAAAGCGTCCTGGTGGCTGAGTTGCGGTTAAGGTTGCCAAGCTCTCTTGTTCTTTATGAAAAGCAATTAGTTTTTTGATATTTACATCAGCTACCCCATCGCCATAGGTAAAGCAGAAGGTTTCATTAATATGCTCGCCGACTCTTTTAAGTCTGCCACCAGTCATGGTTGATTCTCCCGTATCTATCAGGGTGACTCGCCAAGGTTCGGCGTTACCCTGATGAACATTCATCTGATTAAACCGCATATCAAAGGTGACATCAGACCTGTGTAAAAAATAATTGGCAAAATATTCTTTAATGATGTAGCCTTTATAGCCACAGCAAATGATGAAATCATTAATTCCGTGGGCAGAATAGGTTTTCATAATGTGCCACAGAATTGGCATACCACCAATTTCTACCATCGGCTTAGGTCGAATGCTGGTTTCTTCACTCAAACGAGTTCCTAATCCACCAGCTAATATTACCGCTTTCATTAGTTAAACTCCTAAAATTAGCTTTTATTTACTTCAACGGAGGCAAGCTGTTTCGGCGGTTTTAGACTGCCTATTGAGAACAGCTTAATAATGGGCCACGCAGCAGCCTTAAGCAAATCTTTGGTTAACCAGACGCTGTTCCAAGTCAGCCATTGGAGCATCTGGAGATAGCATTGGACTCGCTCTTGCCAGTTTAAAGGTGCGATGTGAATTGCCTGGATGTATTCTCTTAACCACTTCCATCTGGTTAAGTGCAGCTTGCCTTTTTTGCTGGGGTCATACCAGGCAATGCGATCGCGGAAAGCATTGTGCGCTCTGACCGAGGCTTGGGCATGATCTCTTTTCCAAAATAAATAGCTGGGAACTTCATAAAACTTGCCATAAAGAGCCAGTTTTCCAAGTAAAATTAAATCAGAAGAGGGATAGCTTCCCAAAGGTAATAATTGTGTCAGTATATCTCTGCGTATCAAGCCGTGAAAGGGATGACATTGATGTCCATAACGGACTAGGTGATGATAAGTTTTAAATCGCTGGCTAGCTTGGTCAGATTGTAGATGAAATCGATCTTCATATTTTTCAATTTCTGACTCATGTTCATCGATAATCAAAGTTTTGGGATAAGCTAGAACAGTTTTAGGATCTTGTTCTAAAATATCGATACATCGCTGGAGAAATTCCACGGCGCAAAGATCGTCGTGACAAGCCCATTTAAAATATTTACCTCTAGCCAACTCAGTAACGCGGTCGAAATTCCATCCTGCACCAAAATTTTGTTGATTGCGAAAATAGCGAATACGTCGATCTGCGTTGGCATAGGTGCGGCAAATGTCTTCTGTTCTGTCCGTTGAGCCATTATCAGAAATAATCAGCTCAAAATCTGTAAAGGTTTGTGCCAGGATAGAATTTAAAGCATTTTCTAAAAAACGCTCGCCATTGTAAACCGGCATACCAATACTAACCAAGGGTTGATTTTGGTTCATGGTTTTTAATAGTATTGCTAAAAATGTTTAGCTACGCATTTTGATAACGCGAGCAGGTATGCCTACTGCGATCGCATTGGGAGGTATATCTTGAGTTACGACCGAACCTGCCCCAATTACTGCCCCCCGACCAACACATACCCCATCGAGAACAATTGTCCTATAACCCAACCAAACATCATCCTCGATGGTGATGCCTCCTTTAGTAGTTAATGGCTGTTCTTTAATCAGTCGATCTGCTGCAATACCATGAGCGTAGGAATAAAAAGCGCATTCGGGAGCAACCTGTACTTTACAACCAATCTTGATCGGTGCTTTATAACCAGAAAATTGGCAACGAGGTTGAATATGGGTATCGCTACCAATAACTACCGTGCCAGTATCTCCAGTTTGAATATAAGTATCGCCATACAGATGTACGCGATCGCCTAAAATAACTTCACCGCCATCGCGGTCTCGGTAAATTGTGACGCGATCGCCAATAAAAACATTTGCCCCTAGTTGCAGCAACTGATGATAAATTGTTGCCCCAGGCGCAATATAACCCTGGGGATGATAACGAGCCAGACAACGACGGGCATAGTATGGTGGAGCTAGCCAGGTAGCGATCGCCGTACTAATTTTTCCTAGATAACCTAATCCAGCCCCGCGCATCCAAAACCACATCCAGCCAGTGACAAACAGACCTCCTAGCCCTGAAACTTGCAATTTGGCTTTTAGTTGTCTCCAGGTAGTTGGAGAATTTTTAGGTAGGCTAATCATAATACAGTCCTGAGCTAGAGTTAATCGTGGGAAGCACTTGATCACCAATAAGGGAAGCTTGATACAATTCGCGAAAATACGTCCCTAGAGAAGGTGCATTAAATAGTTCTTCTTTTAAGGGCTGTGGTGGATGTTTGATGTAGTCAACTAAAGAAGCAAATTTAGTACAGTAGCTAATACCAAACGTTTCTACTGCCTGGGCAAATAACAGTTGATGATCGTCTATATGCTCGCCATAACGCTTTAGCCGAGGTAGCAAAACAAAAGACGCTCCCATTTTTGCCAGCATTCTAGTAGAACCCTGCCCCGCATGAGCGATTACTAAAGACGCTTGCTGGATGGACTCCTGCATTTCGGTTTTAGTCAGAGAAGGAACAGAAGTTAACAGAGGATGATGAAGCCTGTCAACTGAAGTTGCTCCATGTTGAAATAAAACAGGTTCGGTAATAATTTCTCTTTCTAATAAAAGATTCAACCAATCAACGGCGCGATCGAAAGGAAAAATAATCGTTCCTAAAGTAAAGACAATCATAATAAATTAAACGAATGATTTTGTTGTTCATATTAGGCAACCACTCCTCTATATTTGGCTTTTGGATGGCGTTCTAAAGATTCTGGCCATTGGACATAGAATTCATCAGCAACATAGTAGACAAGTTTGCCACTAAGACTAAGAGCTTTAGAGCGGGTAATGCTTTCGATAAAAACTGTTTTGATGCCAAAAAGTTTACTGGCGTAGATAAACGGTACGGACAAACTCGCTCCAGTAGAAATTACTAAATCTGGTTTGCTTTGGTAGATAATAAACATGGCGTGGAAAAAATTAACGATAGCTCTACCTAACATTCTGGCTTCCTGCATAATTACCCAGTGGACAATTTCTTGACGGCGCAGCCGTTCGGTATCGAATTTTGGGTAAGTAACCCATTCTCGATAATGTGCCGTCCAAAATTCTTTTAAACCCAGCATGGTTGCAAAATGTCCCCCTGGGTTACACACAAGTAGTAGTCGCATAATTTTAACTCCTGGATATATAAATAAGTAGCAAAAGCTTTTAATGAGTTAACTCAACTTCTTCATGCTGCATCTGGTGATATCGCCATAATTGACCGCGCTGCTGTAGTAGCTCTTGGTAAGTTCCCTGTTCTACAATGCGCCCTTTCTCTAACACCACTACTTTGTCGGCTTGCATAATCGTGGAAAGTCGATGGGCAATAGTAATCACCGTTCGACCAACAGCTAGTTTTTCCAAAGACTGTTGAATCAATCGCTCCGAAACTGAATCTAAAGCACTAGTGGCTTCATCCAAAATCAAAATATTTGGATTCCTCAGTAAAGCTCTAGCGATCGCAATTCGCTGACGTTGACCACCAGACAAGCGGACTCCTCTGTCTCCTAACTGTGTATCAAAGCCTTCGGGCATCTGGTCGATAAACTCCAAGGCATTGGCTAGTCGGGCTGCTTCTCTAATAGCGGCTTCATCTGCTGTTGCGATCGCATAGGCGATATTGTCACGCACCGATGCATTAAAAATAAATGTATTTTGACTGACTACGGCTAGTTTTTGCCGCAGGGAATTAATCTCAAATTCCCGCAAATTTACCCCATCGATGAGAATCTTACCCTCAATCGGATCGTAAAATCTAGGGATTAAATCCGCCAAGGTTGATTTGCCAGCACCGGATGCTCCAACTAACGCCACTGTAGTTCCTTGCAGAATGGACAGAGAAATTTGCTGTAAGATCGGCTCATTTGCATCATAGCCAAAATCTACATCTACAAATTCAATTGCTTGCTTCAACTTAGAAAATTGGACTTTTCCATTTTCTAAATAGGGTTTATCATCGGTTCTCAAAAGTTGGTAAATATTGTCAAACGAACCAGACAGATTACTCAACCTAGCTCTAATGCCATTAAGCTGACTTATTAGTGGCGTAATACGTAGCAACACTACTAAAAATGTCAAAAATGACGCTGAGTTTAGATATCCATTGGGGATGAGGAAAGCAAACCCTATAATCAAGATACCAAGAAGCATCAAAATTCCCGCACCTTCTGATAAAGGTTCGACTAATGCTCTGATCTCCATCGCTTTGTTCATCGCTTCCACAATTTCAGAGCTCGCCTTATCACAGCGTTGGCGTTCAAAGTCCTGACCAGCGAAAGCTTGAACTGTACGAATGCCTTGAATAAACTCCAGTGATACTGAGGAATACTTAGCATTAGCTGTAGTTACGTCAAAACTAGCTTCCCTTACCTTACGTAGCAGCGTTGATAGCCCTACCGACACTAGGATCAATAGCATCACTGAAATAATCGTCAACTGCCAGGACAACAATAACATTGAGATGGCAAAGACTACCAAGGTTTCTGCCTTAGTCAGTAAAGTAGAAACATTCATCAAAGCCATGATAATCTGGCCAATTTCACCAGTCAGGCTGTTGATTAAATTTCCCGAACGAGTCTTGCTAAAGTAAGCCAGAGAAAGAGCTTGCAACTGCTCAAAAATCCGCAGGCGCAGCCGATATCCTAAATTAATTTGCGCCTGAAAACTATAAAGCTGTCCAAAATAGGTAAAGCCTAGACGTAATAGGTTGGTCAGAAAAATTAAACCCGTAATTCGATAAAGTCTTTCAGTAGCAGGAGCATTAATTGCTAAAATCCAGATATCAATCCAGTTAATTCCGGTTTGAACTGGTGCTGCATTAGGATTAGTAAAACTTTGGATGAAAGAAAGGATAAAACCAACCCCGAAACCTTCAAAAGCTGCCGCTAGCAACGTAAACGTGATGGCTAATATAGTAATCCTACGAAAGTGTTTGAACTCTCGCAGAATAAAATATTTATCTCGCCAGAAGCTATTAGCTTTGAAAAACTTGCGGATTATTGTGGGAGTTTTGATGAGCATGTAGATTTACTAGACATATTTATATACTTACTTGCTCCGTGTGCCGATTACACGGGCGGGAACACCAACGGCGATCTCACCATCCTGTATATCTCGATCGACTACCGCACCAGAACCAATTACCGCGCCTTTGCCAATGCGTATTCCTTCTAAGACGATCGCACCATGACCTAACCAGACATCATCGTCTACAACAATGCCTTTTTTGGTTGGTAATGTTTGGTTTTGAATCAGTCCATCAGGTGTAATGTTACTATCGCCAAGATAAAATCCACAGTTTGAGGCAATTTGTACGCCACAGCCAATTTGAATTGGTGCTTGGTATGCCGAAAACTGGCAGCGTGGTTGAATATGAGTATCCGAACCAATTTTCAAACTGCCGCCATCACCAGTCTGAATGCAGATATCATTATGCAAATAAACGAGATCGCCTAGCTCCACTGAACCGCCATTACAATCCTCAAAAATTGTGACGCGATCGCCAATAAAAATATTTGCTCCTAGCTGTAAATTACTATGAGCAATAGTTGCACTAGGGGCAATATAACCAGCCTCGTAGTAACGAGCAAAAGTACGACGCATTTTATAAGGCGGGGCTAACCAAGTTGCTAACCAGGTAGTAATTCTGCCCCAATAGCCCAATCCAGCAAAGCGCAGCCAAAAGTATGACCAGGTAGTTGCAATTACCGTTTTGATTCCTTTAGCTTGCCAAAGTTGCCAAAAACGCTGCCAGATACTAAATTGAGACAGTTTAATTAAATTCATGAGCCAAGTTTAATCAGGTTTATAAGATTGAAGGTCAACAATTCACGGTTCTACTAACTCTTCTCTATTAATTCCAATCAAAATCCACCCCTAATAGTTCGTATAATTTTTGGTTATGAGGTTGGAAATATTCAATTAAACGTTTTCTAGTGTTAGGTTCTATCGTTTGGCAATAAAGATTGTTATTGTATTTCTGATATTTTTTGGGCGACCAATCGGGCAATTTTAAGAAATCAAGCACCTGTGTAAATATTGCTTCTGGATGATTGAAAAAATCTTCACTTTTTAAAATTAGTAACTGTTGTTTATTAAACAGCTTTAACCAGTTTTTAAGCTGC
Organism: Coleofasciculaceae cyanobacterium; assembly: GCA_036703275.1. Classification (NCBI taxonomy): domain Bacteria; kingdom Bacillati; phylum Cyanobacteriota; class Cyanophyceae; order Coleofasciculales; family Coleofasciculaceae; species Coleofasciculaceae cyanobacterium. The sequence goes on from DATNPK010000108.1 coordinate 29,503, forward strand.
TCGGCATAAAGACCTGAAGCTAAATAGGTATAGTTATAGGCTGGACTACTTTTAAGCTCCAATTCTCGACTTTCATTTTCAATCTGCCTAACTCTCGATTCTTCTTGGGCGATCGCCTCTTCAAAAGAAAGGTTTTCTCTGCCAATCCTTTTAGTGTGATGATAGTGGGAGTAAGCTCGATCCACGGGGTTTCTGAGTAAGGCAATTAGTTTGACTTCGGGTAGCGTCGCCGCGATTCTCTCAGGAGCTTGAGGATGACAAATATAGCTAGCAGTTGCTTCTCCTGTAATTAAATCTTGTGAATCTAATTTGGGTAATGATATCGGAAAAAAGCTTTTATACCAAGCATTACCTCGGTCGTAATAAATATTGAAATAAGAAACCTCTTTCCAGGTTGGCGCACCAATATTGGGATGTCCGCTCAAGTAATGGAACAGAGAAGTCGTGCCACATTTTTTTGCCCCAATAATCAAAAAGCTGGGCATAATTCTCATTGGGCTGGTGGCAATTCTACCTGACCTATTAAATACTTTTTTAACTAATTTAATGTTCATATCAACTCGTTTTTTGCTCATATTTCACGTTACCTTGAACATCCGTAATTTCTTTTTCCACCGAATTATTGATAGCTCGATCTAAAATCTGCTCAACAACTTCTTGATACCGAGTTATGCTAAAGGTATTTAGGACTTTTTGGCGAGTTTGTTCCCAGTCCACAGGATTAGCTGTACCGTCGGCAATTGATAGAATTGATTCAGCGATCGCTTCAGGCAAAGGTTTGCAAGTCCACAGGTCTGTTTCTGGGTTTAAAAACTCTTGGAGGGATGGAGACTTCATAGTTAGAGTAGGAATTCCCATCGAGAGAGACTCGACTAGCTTGGTGGGGAAGGTATTATATGCTTTATCCGTATTGCCAAAGATGCCTAATGCTAGATCGCAATTTTCTACTAAATAGCGTGGCAAAGAATCATCGTAAAAAGTTAAATCCTTTCTCAGAAAAACAGAGGAATCGAGTTGAGCAAGTCGAATTTTTTCGACATAAACATTATATTCAGAGTTATTTATACCAAACAAATTACAGGTAAATTTTACTTCTCTTTTCTTTAAAAGCTCCATAGCTTTAATGATGTTGTCTAGTCCATGCAGAGGCAGGAATGAACCCCACCAGCAAATTTGCAAAATACTATTCTCTCTAAATATTTTTTGATGCACTAGTGTAGAACTACTAAAAAGAGGAGCAACGAAAACTTTATCTCGGTCAATTTTTATCCCTAATTTCTTTTCCCAGTAAGCAGGTTCGTAATTAGAGGTATTAATAATATAATCTGGTTGACACAGAGCTAATTTATCTCTACGTATCTCTATTGCTGTTTTTTGTATTCCTTCATTATATTTTTTTCTCTCTTCTAGTAAGTTATCGTAAAGAGAAACATGGTTTTCAAGAATCAGCTTTTTTCTGAATATTTTAGCAACTAAAATTGCATTCTCAACTAAGTGATTATTGAGGGGCAAAATATAAATTACGTCAGTAAAAAGTGTTTTTATTATTAGTTCTATTAAATGAATTCTGGATAATATTTTATTTATAAAAGAGTCAGAACTTTTTTGTGTATTACAATAGAAGTTGGGGCAAACAAAAGATGTAAAATATCTAGAATATAGCAAGAATTTGATTAAACTATGACAGCGATAATGGGCTGCTTGAATATTTCCGTACAATAAAATCTTGCATGGTTTTTGATTGGTTGATATGCTGTTTTGGACTAACATTTATTTGCTTGTTTATAATTATTGTGGCTTGGCTTGACAAATTTTGTCTCAATCACCATACTTGCCATTGATCGAGAGTGAGTCCAGTCAAAGAAGCTAATTGACGATTTTTTGGCATAAAATACTCGGAGAGAAATAATTGATCTGTCTCGGATATAGGAGGAATTTTTTTGCTGAAATCTGTAGTTAATTTTTTACAGGTTTTTCTTAAAAGAGATGGAGCAAAATGACTATGACCCCACATATCTAAAGTAAAAAATAACCTGTTACACTGACGACCGACCAAGTTTACAGACCGAGATTTATTTTTTGGTGCTTCTAAGTGTACTTTGATATTTTCCGAGCTAACTCCCATAAATTGGAAACATTCTTCAGCTACCTTTGCTGGATTTTTTTTCAGATCCTCAAACAAAATAAATAGAAAGGAATCAAGAGAGAAATATTCTAGCCATAGAGCTAGTTGTCCGTGGTAATTACTCACATCGAGGTAGAAAAAGTCACTCTTGATCGCTTCTCCAAATTTTTTGCCTTCGCACCCAATATTAAAATAGTGCCAATATGCCGAGTACGTTCTCTCTATGGGATCTCTTAGTAAATAAATAAATTTTGCCTTGGGAGAGATAGAATGAACTCTTTGCGGAACACCTTCTAAGCGCCCTCTCTTTCTTTTAGAATTATTTTCACTTAAGGGTGCCATAGCGTATGTTGTTGAAGCGTCAAGACACACAGAGCTTTCATAATTAGCAAAGTTACTCTGATACCAATCCAAACCTCTATAAAAGTAAGTTGTAAAAAAGTGTGGTTCTTTTGTTCTTGCGATACAAATATCGGGATGTTGGGATAGCAAATATGCCAGGCTCGTTGTCCCTGCTTTTTGTGAGCCAATGAGATATACTTCTGGTGGAAAAGACATCTTATAATACCTTTCTTTGATTTAATTCTTTATAAATTCTATTTACGGCTCGATTATAAATAGTATTTGCTCGGTAATAAAGTTTATTAGGGCTGGATATATTTGCTTGTTGAAATTCTTTAAGTTCTCGATTAAAAGAAACCTCTTGTCTCTCAATAAGCTCTTCAAAAATGGCTTTGGCATATTCATATAGCTGTAGGTCAAATTCATTGAGATTTTCAATTAATCTCAAGGTATCTTGGTCAATATCTTTTGGTTTTCTAGAAATATTACTTTTATCATAAAAAGGAATTTTCCAGCCCAAAATTTTCTGCAAAAGGAGCAAGCTTTCATCAAATCTTTCTGAAAGACCAATAAATTTAAAATACTTGTGAATATTTCTTTGAGCAATGTCTAGACTTTCCCGGTCACAACAAAGTTTTTGGCTTTTATTGTGGTCTGATAATTGACTTTGCAAAACTATTCCAGCAAAGTTCTTAGTCATGCCATTTTGCACCCCAGGATATGTTTGAACAAACTCTTTAAGCGATAGATCTAAAAATTCGGGATTTTTAGTTTTTTGATAGTAATAATACATCGAAATTACCCGACTAACTGGCTCACGTAAAAACGTGATATATGTATAAGGCTGCTGTAAAAAATTATGTAAGCCAAAGCCTAAATGGGTGTTAATAATCTTAATTTTTTTTCTTTGGGACTCAGATAAATTCTTAAGTTTATCAATACGTTGAGCATGAGGTCCTGAAGAACCGTAAAGTTCACAAATGGCACTCGGTGGAAACTGATATTGAATGATGTATCTTAATGTAGTTCCTGCGGTTTTGGGAATATGCAGAAAAATAATTACTGGTTTTTCCATAGCATTTAGCTTTTCCATAGCATTGTTTTATTTAATGCGAACTTAGGGCATTAAAGAATCATATATTTCTTCTAATTTGGCAGTTTGCTTGCGAATATCGAAGCTCTCATTAATTAACTCCCTTCCCTGCTGTCCCATCTTTTTGCCCAAGGGGCGATCGCTCAATAGAATATCTAGCTTTTGGGCCAAACACTCATCGTCTTTTTCTGATACTAAAAAACCTGTCTCGCCATCGATGACGGCTTCAGGAATGCCACTATGATAGGTGGAAACCACTGGCACGGCACAAGCAGAGGCTTCGAGAATTACAATCGGTAAACCCTCGCATTCACCACTTTTAGCTGTTTGACTGGGGAGAGCAAAGATTTCTGCTTGCTGCATTAGTTGCAGTACCTTCTCGTGAGGCTGCGCTCCTAAAAAACGGACACGGCGATCGATACCAAGCTGTTTAGCTAATGTTTGTAATTTCCCTGTTAAAGATCCGTGTCCTACCTGAAGCAACTTGACATCAGGATGTTTGGCAGCAATGCGGGCAAAAGCACGCAACAGTGTAGCAATGCCTTTTTTCTCTGTATGTCTACCTACACAAAGAATGTATCGTTTATCATCTTGTTGAGGAACAGGAGAGAACTTGAAAGTATCTACACCAATATAGTGCTGAATAATTTTTTCTTGAGGATAGCCCTGCTCAATAAGTTTGTGCTGAATAAACTTGGAAACGGCAATAAAGACTGAAGCCTTTCTTTTTAGCTCTTGTTCATGAAAAAGAAACTGATAATACAGTAGCTTTCCCGTACGCCAAATAGCTTTACGGGTCAGAGTAATATCATAACCATGAAAAGTTACTACCAAAGGAATTTTCAGCTTCTCAGCCAGGGGCATAGCATAAACTCCATTAGGACCAAAATGGGCATGAATCAAACTTAAATTATTAAAATTAGACCAATGATTTCTAAACAGGTCAGGATTTTGAGTCAAGAGATAATTTATTTGCCTGAGCTTAAATTTGTCATCTTGGCTGAGAGCAATGTGGGGTAAGGATGTTGACTTTAAAAGAGTATTAGTGACAAATGTTGGTTCGTATTGATGCAAATGATTACCTTGCTCGATTACAAAAGCCTCAGAAATACGCGGAAAAGTTCTGAGATAAATACCGATGGGTTTCATCTTTTAGTCACTAATGTGCTGATAGTTTGCTTTTGATTAGCTATGGGAGAATTAAGATTGACAATCTCCACGATCTTTTGAGCATACTTTGCAGGGCTACAATGGGACTCGACCCATTTTTGACCTTGAGCCAGAACCAGGGAAGTATTGGCATCCTCAGCAACACGAATAATGGTTTGAGCCACAGCCATCGGATTGTCAGGGTCAACAGTCCACTGGGACGCAAAGTTGTCCAAAATCTCGCCAATACCGCCAGTCTTGCTGCCAACTACTGGCACTCCACAGGCGATTGCTTCGACCACGGTACGTCCAAAAGGCTCGCGAGGAGCAAGAGTAACCACCACGTCGGCATATTGATAGTAGTCTTTGATCGCAAAAGTAGGAGGCAAAATTGTCAATCGTTCCGCGACACCTAATTGTTCTGCTAACTCCAGCAAGGTGCTGGTATGCAGCTTATTAGGAGAATAGTCCTGTCCGATAATGACTCCGTGGTAGTGGTGTCCTAAATGTTTCAGCTGGGCTAAGACTAAAATCAATCCTCGCAGATTCTTGTCATTGATATGTCCTGGCTCGGTGATCCGAGATGGGGTAAACATGATTTTCGCCCCAGAAGCCAGAATTGGCTGCAACCCTAGTGTGGGAGAATTAGTAGTGGGGCTATCGCTAAAGTCTGTAATATTTACTGGTTGATAGAGAATCCCTTCAATTTTGGCAGTAAAGGCCTGATTAATATGTTTAGCCGTGAAGTAAGAATTACAGATAGCATTAGGGGAAAGACAAGCAAAAATAAATCTTCTCGCTAAATTACCAAGAGGATTGTAAGAAGAGGCGAGATCGTGGAAAAAATGAAAGACGGGGCGCGAACTCCAGCACAGGGCAGGTATTGCTAGGGCAATGCTAGGTAAGAGATGACTACAGGAAAAACAATTATCTAATAATAAAGGCCAATCGTTGGGTTTTTGATTAACCCAACGATTGGCCAGCTTAAAAAACTGACGATTCGGTGCTGGGATTGACTGTAAACAGTAACCATAACCCAAGTGCTGTAGATAATCCTCCATGAGTGAACCAGACTGTACGAGGACACACAACTGGTCAGATAAGCCGCACTGCTCAAATCCCTTGATCATTAAACCTAAAGAAACTGTTATACCGCCTAGAGCGGCACAAGACGATGGAAAAATTATCAGCTTACGCATAATATCTAAATATATGTTAAATCCCCAAATCTCAGATTAAAGTCAGTAAGCCCTAAGTATTCCTCGATAAGTCTTTGGTTTGGTTTGACTCGGTTGATGAAGTAGCATACACATTAGCGTACAGATAATCATTGAGAATTGGATAATAGTCACGGCTGACTGAAGGCTAAAAAGAGCCAGAATAGGAAACCAGCACATCGGTCTCTCGCTGCGAGTCTCATAGAACCAAAAGAACAGGGATGCCCAAAAAGCCATAAATATACCCACACCCAGCAAACCCTTTTTGTAGAAAAGATCTCCGAGAATAAAGCTGTGAGAACCGATTCGAGGTGGGTTGAAGACAAAAACGCTTGGTCCGCTTCTAGCTGGTGGTCCTTCCACTTTATGACCAAAAAATGGCTTTTCGGGAATCTTTTCTAAAGTTGCCTGATAAACTTTGGAGCGTGCTTCAGTCGAACCAGCTCGCGCATCGGCGACTGTTGATGCCGTATCCGTGAAGGTAGCGAAAATCATCTCCGTAACGGGGGTAAGGGATAAAGTAGCAAAACTAAAGATGGCTAAGAAAGCGAATACTAGTGCAGTCAATCGCCATTTAACCAAAGTTGAGAACAAGCGGATTGATAACGCCACAGGTAAAGCTAGCCAAACTGAGCGAGAACCAATCAAAATTAGTAGAAAGATACAGATTGCTACTAGTAGGCATGACCAAACACGATTTTTGAGATCTATAGCGATTAGACTTACAAAACCTAAGTATGCCGCTGCTGCTTGGTAGTGACCAAAGAAAAATCTAACCCGATCCTCATCATAGAACGCTAGATAGTTTGTCCAACCTTCAACATCTCCTGGGGTAAAGTTGCTTTTGCCTGTCAATATGGCATAAAGATTGCGTGGTGGATTGTCAATCCATCCTGGAAAGGCAAATTGAAAAATCAGCCAGCCCAATAGCATCTGAATCACGCTAACCGAGCAGGCCCAGGCAACTACTTCCAGGCGAACTCTAGTATTGTTACTCTGGATATACCAAACTAACAAAGGAATTGAAAACTGAAAAACTGATTTAATTACGTTATTAAGACTAACAACTGAATCTGAAGGTATATCTATTGATGGGTAAGCATCCAAAAAGACGAATAATGCATCTATACTTTCGTAAGCATAAAACGCAAATAAAGCAATTACTGCCCAGCTAGGTCGTTTTAAGCTAAGTTTGCCGTAACGCCACCGTTCATAAACTACAATTCCTAACGCTAGAGATAAAAGTAAGTAGTTAGTAATACCCACTAACCACCAGACTGGCAACAAGACGATATTAGCGCAAACCACTTTTTCGGTTGTTGTTAAGCAACTCCAGCGTATAAAAATCCCCGTAAATAGCTTTTCGGGGGGTGGGTGGGACTGGAAATGATTCTGTTTATTTAAAATTTGATGCATAGGTTGCTACTGCAAGATCTCGGCAGCAAGAGCTGGTTGTGATTTTAGGTGATATCCGTAGCGATAATTGCTACTAGAAGAATTAACTTCATTTAAAATCAAGCCTTTGATTTGCGCTTTGCGTAATTTGAGCTGTTCCAAACTATCCATCACTGAATGGCGATCGCTTTTTCCTGGTCTGACAACAAACAGTACGTTGTCGATTATCGGAGTCATCAACATCGCTTCACTAGTTAAACTAATAGGGGGAGTATCCACCAGGACATAATCGTAATTACCTTCTGCCTGTACTCGCTCGAGATGTTGTTCAAACTGCCCCGTGGCAAAAAATTGAGCTATATCCTCTTTGGGTACTGCTGGAGCTGGCATTAAATTTAGTCCATGGCTGAGGTTAATAGTGGGTTTGATTTTTGTGTAGTCAGTTTTTTGTTGTTTTGGGATGACGCCAAAATGTCTGCTCAGGCTAGCTCTTTGCAGGTCGGCATCGACAACTAAGACATTGAAACCCAATTTTCTAAGAGCGATCGCTAGTCCTAAAGTGATCGTAGTTTTCCCTTCACCAGCCGTCGCACTGGTAATCATTACACGATGATTCTTTAAAACTAAAGAATGAAAAGTTGTTGCCAGACGCTCAAACTCTATTACTGTCAAATCGTTATCTTGCCAATCATCTACTACTTGGCCGTTTTTATATAATGGCAAGTTCTTTGATGGGGGTAAATCAGACGAAAGAGCAGGGTTCAAAAGAGGACGGGAATTTACTTCATTACTCTTTGCTTCCTTTAATTGTTGCTCGCAAGTGCTATTGCAGTTCAAATAGGGCTGTTTCAGACGAGCAATACTAAACAAAACTGGAATTTCTAACAACATCAAATCTTTAGGACTTAGCAGAGGGGCAGCAGATTCCAAAGACAATAAGAGACTAACGCTAGCAAATATTGAAGCCATTAAACCGCCAAATAGAATCAGTTTCTTACTGGGTTCTTCTGGTTCTGCATTGAGAATCGGTCCATCGATTAATTGCACATTAGGATAACTGTTAAAATTATCAATTTTGGCTCGATTGGTTTGAGCAACAATTCCTTTATAGACACCCTCGGCAATGTCGTGTTTTCTTTCTAGTTCAATTAGCTTGGTTTTGTTGGCGGAAATATTATTAAGTTCATTAGTTAGTTTATCAATCTGATTTTGAATTTGAATTGTTTGTTGTTGGAATCCTTGACTATTTGTCTGAGAAGCTAGAGACTCGGCAATTATATCCAGACGTTTGGTCGAGCCGTTGTTACCTAAGGTGGCATCAATCTCCTGACGACTAACACCAGGAAGTATCTTGCTGATTTTTTGTTCTAGTTCCTGGGTCAGTTGTTCGCGTTTAAACAAAAGATTTTGTACTTGAGGACTAGAGTCTTTATAGTTACCGCGAGCATCAGATAACTCAATTTCCGTTTGAGCTAACTTTTGTCTTGCTTCTTGATATTCTTGATTTTCTGCTAAATTTAGCGATTGGATTGCTTTTTCGGGAGTAGTTTTAAAATAATTAGCGGCAATTTCTGCTCTAGTTTGACCAGCCTCCGCCTCAGATTGAATAAGAGTCAGCTGGGTTCTAAGTTCATTAATGGAACTGACTAGCTGTTGAGTTTGAGCGTCGCTATCGACAATACCTGTAAGATGTCGAAATTCAGCCAGTTCTTGTTCAGCTTTAAGCAGGTTATCTTTAGCTTGTTTAAGCTCTTCTTGAGCAAATTCTTGCCGAAAATCAGCATCCGAATAGCGCAATTCATTCAGACGCTGTTGAAAAACTTCTACTAAATTAGTAGCTCTTGCTAAAGCCAATTCCGAACTAGAACCTTGAGTTTCGACAGAAATAACTGTCGATTGAGGCAGTGGCTCGACAGTAAACAGGTTTTTGAAGCTTTCTAACCCGGGAAAACTTTCTTTTTCAGGATCGTTTGTCCAAACTTCATTGATTACAGCATCGCTGGTAATGATGGTAGATTGAATTTCTAAAGGGTTTAATTCCTGAGAAAAACCTGTACTACTATCTTTGATACTCCCTAAAGTACCTAAATCAGCATTTAGATTGCCTCCGGAATTAGGTACGTTGAACTTTGCCTTCGCCGTCCATACTGGAGGAGAAAAATAATCGGCTAATACTGTTGCTGAAAATACTGTTGCAATTAAAAACATCAGATTGATCGCCAGCAAAGGATTACGATGTCTGCGAATAACATTAAAATTATGATTCATTACTGATCGAGTAATTTTATTATTTGATACTTCCTTTCATTTATCTAGTTATTTAGTTGCGACTGAAGTAAATCGTTGTCCTACACGAGTTAGTCGTCTACGAAAATAACCCCGCAATCCAAGACGCAAGATCGCTTTTCCTTCTGAGGGTATCAAGACACAAAGACCACGTCTTAATAGTCTTTCTAAAATATCTCTAGAGCTACGTTTAATCGCTCTGCTTTCTCGCCACGAGAGCCAAATCACCTGGATCATTTCGATGAAAGAGAAAGTCCCTTGTTGGACTGCTTTTAGGCTGCGATAGTCTGCGTCTCGCTCTAGGTCAAAGCGATCGCGCAATCCCACTTTTGCTGCCGTTGCATTGATATAATTAGCATTTGATTCACGCTGTTCGAGCAAAAATTGAATGTTATCAGTACGTGCCTGTAAGTTATTACCATGTATGCGATAAAACATTAGCGGTTCATCAATACAGCCGACTTCACCATAAAAAGGTACTGCTGCCGTCAGATATGTATCGGCAGCCTCGTTTCTCGTCGTGGGAATCGGCAAAACTTGTTCTAAAATTTGACGACGATAAGCTAATGCTGAAGTTATACTCATGGCATATCTACCCCATCGCAATAGTAAGTGGCTAACATCTCCTTGATTATGCGTTTTAGAACCCTTGCCAATAGGAGTGCCGTCGCGATCTACTGCAATCCTCCCATGAGATATTTGCACCCATCGGGGATGGGTGCAAAAAGCGCTAACGATTTTCCTCAATTTATCAGGATGATAATAGTCGTCAGCATCAAGAAAACAAATAATTTCTCCTTGAGCTTTAGTAATTCCGACGTTAAAAGCTTCACCCTGACCACTATTGGGCTGAAAGATTGCAATTAATTCCTGATAAGATTCAATAACTTCTCGTGAATTATCAGTCGATCCATCATCAACAACAATCAATTCAAAATGGCGATAGGTTTGTTGTAAAACGCTCTCTATCGCTTCAGCTAGAAAATAACCATAGTTGTAATTACCAATAATTACGCTAACCAAAGGGTTTTGCTGGCTCAAGCTAGGCTTAGCCAGTTGAAGTGATTTTATCATCGTCAAACACTCAAATATTGAGTAATGCTGAATAATTAAATGAGTTAATGCTTATTTAAAAATAGACACTATAATTCTACTTCCTAAGATTATTAAAGTTCACTCACTGGTGTCTTCTCGAATAATCTTCAACAGAAAATCTGTTGCTAAAGTTAGAACTATTAAACTGAATATTTAACTAGGAGTATATGAACGCCAATTCGTTTAAAAATCCAGATTAGTGCTTACTATTAATTTGATTTTTTAATAGTGTAATACTCTTGGCTTTGGCGCGTTTTATTTATCTCTACTAAAAGAACAATAAAACATTTTAAAGGCCATATTTGTGTAACTCGATACTTTTAAAATTATTACTTTGGAACTAATAATTTTGTTTATATTAACATGTTTTTAGTATTGCACACTGTAGATTTAATTTAATTATTATGAAATATTTCTTATCAAAGTTAATTAGTTAACAGAGCTACTTTCTCACAAAATTTAAAGCTCAAATATGACAAGAAAGTATGCTTTTGCGATTTAAACACTGCTCTTTATAGAAGAGATTTTATCTATCTGTGGTATTTTAAGTATTGGATTTTATCTGAGGCTTACGACTCATAGAATAGCTAAATTCACTAACAGAAGGGTTAGGAAAATTAGGATTAATCGTGCCAGTTGATTTTTTCCAATCTTCAACAGTAGCCAAAGATACTTTCATGGAACTATCAACCTTACGAGAAATTTTTAACCACATTGTTCCATGTTGTTCGCAACAAAAATCTTCAATCCAAGAGCTTCTGTCGAGATATATATTATTTTGAGCTATCAAAAAACTTGCCTTTTTGCGAGTAATATTGAGATGTTTTTGTACCTCTGATATTTCTTGATAATAAAGATAATGTTTTGGACTTCCCATGCGCCATAATTTTGTATGGCAATAAGGACAATTGAATTTTTGCTTTGTGCCTTTTCTGCTACGTTTACCTGGCATAGCCTAAATACTCCTAAAGGTATGAATTTTCTATTTACATTGATTGATAGGATAGCTTTTATCCACAACAAAAATACTTTTTCGTTATGGTTATTCGGTTGATATTTTGGGAAGATATATGCAAGTAACTTTAGCAATTATCATATCACAAAAATTTTAGATAAGAGATCATATTATGTTTGTTTAATACTATAAAATTTTGTAGTCAAAATTATGCCTTGAAACACCAGCTTAAAGTGTAAACAAAAGGAATATTTAACTAGTTAAATTAACTAGTTAATTACATTAATTTTTGCTTATCTGAGATATTAAAAATACAATTACTAGGCTAATAGTTAATTTCTAAAAATCACCAAGAGAATTGATGCTGTATTTTACCGATCTAAAAAACTGTAACCGGTGAGGTATTTGAAAGACGCAGGCATATTCGAGAAATAAAAGAATATTAAGTGTTATTTTAACGTCGGCAATAGCCTTTGAGAGTGCGATCGCTTATATACAAGAATGGCGAAATACACTTATATTTGTTTTATTTAAGACCAATACACATTCAATAATGTTAAGTAAAAAAAGCAGAGGAAATAGGAAAGGGTATTCAACCACCAAAAATACCAAGTAACATCATTACTCACTTAATCTGTTAGTTTTGGCTATTCAGATAACAATTCAGCTTGCCTGAAAATATCTTCAGCAAACTGAGGATTATCTTGCATTTTCTTGAATAAAATCGTCAAGTTTTTAGGGCTGCCCTCTACTGCAATACAATTACCAGCATAGATAATCTCAAAGTCCTGAATTCTGTCTTCAATGTATTTTGGACTTTCTTGTTTAATTGCAATAATTCGGACGCTTTTGTCAAAGTTTCTAGCAACATTTTTTTGAATAACATCAACTTCTGACAATATTTCTTGAGTATCCAATTCTTGAGTATTCAAGTGCGTTATATTACTCGAATTCAATTGGTTTGGTAGATAAGTATCTATCTTAGCTAATTCTTTGTGATGTTTGACAACTAATTTAGCTAGAGAATAAGTAATATTTTCTCCCTCAGCAGCAAGTTGCAAGGCATATTTTCTAGCACTTTCAGGCGTTGAAGGAGCAGCTAAAACATAGAGTGCAGAAGCAGCAAAATTAAAATGCGTAAAATTTACGTTTTTGAATTGTTCGCTTACCTGCATAAATTTTGTTGCTGAAGAAATGCTCCAATTGAATTCTGTTTTCAGCCAATTTCTAAACTCCCCATGTCTTAGTTGTTGTTTGACTTCAGATAGCTTTTGCCCCACCTTTAAAATGTCTTTTGCTGTTTGACGAATTAAGCCTTTAATCTCAGAGGTTTTTTGTTTAACGCTAATCTGTGTTTGACGATCAAGAATTTCGTAGTTAAAGTTATACTGGTCAGTAATATTCAACATTTGCTTGTGAGATGACTCAAAGCTTAAATTTTCTGCTAAGTTTGGCAAATTCAAAATAGATACCTCTCAAATAACAAAACAACAATATATTTTTAACTAAAAATATATTGTTGTTCAAAGCTGTTTCATAATCAAGATATAAGTTAAATAAAATACTTTAACTATAAAACTTGTATAATTTTATGCTTTTAGTATTGTCGTTACAAAAAGCAATGGCGACTCAAATTTTTAGATTTTAGAATTTCTAATCTTAAATTTTAAATACCATAACATACACATAGTATTAAAGAAAGTTTTTTGAGTTACACTTTATAATATCTTTATATTACATTGGCTAGCAATTACTCAAGAAATTTTGGCCGAGCCGATCGACCAAACTTCCACAGCTGAAATTTCAGCCAAGTTCCACAACACTTTAGTTGAAATAATTGTTGCTGTTGCCAGACGAGTTAACCGAAAACAGATTTTACTTACAGGTGGTTACTGGCACAATAAATAGACGCAATGTAGTCTTAGAAAATAAATTTGGCGTACCGCAAATTATTAATGAGACGAGGCATTGAAAAAGTTACCAATTATTTATTACAGGAAATTGCCGATCGCGCCAGTCCCGTCAATGATTTAAATGCGATCGCGAAGCGTGGGCGCAATTTCGGCTGGTAACGATGAAGAATAGGCAGAGGGGGGAAAAGGGAAAAGGGAAAACTTACCTTAGTGGAGTGTAATGCCGTGCGGCTTTAGCCCACGGATATAAACGAGCTAGGTTCGGAACGAGACTAGAGCTAAATTTATTTAGCAGTCCTAAAGGACGACGCGAAGCTATATGCCCTAAAGGACTAACTTCGTGTCGCGAAGCGGTATCCGTGATAGAGTCCTTTAGGGCATATGAAATATTTATCGATACATTTTTGACATCAAATCTTTATATATCAAAGGCTCTAGCCATTGTAAAATAGAATTGTCTACAGGTTAAAATGCCGTCGCACCGAAGTGAAAATTTCGGATGAAACAAGCCGACACTTTTGAGGAAAAAATAGAAAGACAAGAGGTAGCGATAACTCTTTAAACAGCCCAGTAACTGATAAAAATCGATGAATGATTCAGTCAACAGGCCGAGAGCGATCGCGACAAAGCAATGCAACTATTAGCAGATGCCCGTACTCAACTTAAGTTATCCCAGAAGTTGGGCTACGCCGAAGCCGACGTTGAATATGATGAACTTAAAATCAAGCTGAAAAACTTAGCCAAGCAACTCAAGGCTGGTGAACATTCCCACCATACCTTTAAGGAGTTGAAAACTAAACTTGCTAATTTCTTTCAACGGATTTCCAAAGCGAAAAAGCAATCAAACGTTGCAGATTGAATGGATAAAAATACGGAAATTTCAACCTGTTGAGGAGATTAAACTGAACTTGGTTTTCGTGTCATTATTGTACATTTAATGTTGTAAGCCAGCAACATAACAGATTACTCACTAAAGTCAATTTAACTTCAGAACTCGTTCGACCTCAAACACTAAAAATTGAAAATTATTACCTAGTTTAGGAGGTAAATATTATGTCTTTAGTTCGTTAACAACCCTTTTCAGAAATCGACAGCTTACAAAAAGAAATGAACCGTTTGTTTAACAATATAACATTAAGGACTACAGACGGATTAACCTCAGATTTTGTCCCTGCTGCCGAAATGTCAGAAACTCCTGAAGAAATCCATCTCAAACTAGAAGTTACAGGGATGGATGCCAAAGACATCGATATTGAAGTTTCGGCGGAAGCTGTCTCGATCGCTGGAGAACGAAGATCGGAAACTAAAACCGAAGCAAAAGGTATGACCAGGAGCGAATTTAGCTATGGTAGCTTCCGTCGTGTCATTCCTTTACCTACTCGCGTAGAAAATAATAACGTCAAAGCTGAATACAAAGACGGGATTCTCAATCTGACTATACCCAAAGCCGAATCAGAAAAAGATAAAGTCGTCAAAGTCAATATAGGCTGATTTTCTCTCAGGCGATCGACTTGTTCAGTAAATCAAAATACGGGTCTTGCACAATTTTGCTGAAACGAAAAACAGGGCGATCGCTACTGATTAAACAGGACACAAAAATCTTCTCTTTAGCAACTCATGATTGGCACGTCCACACCTCTGACGCTCTTTGCATCTTGAGTCGATTGACTTGACCTTCAACCTGCCCATTGCTCCATTGATAAGTCACTCCATTCCTGACTGCATCTAAATCATCTTGTAGTTTGGCAAGCAAAACCAGTAATAGCTCTGATTTTACTTTCCTCGACTTTTTTCAACCATTGTGCTAATTTGTCTGGTTTCTTGGTGCGCGTTCACGGTTAAACCGCACCGAGGCCCTTGCGTCTTACGCCGAACGGCACTATTCGTGCCATCGTCCTGCTTCGCAGGACTTTGCTTGCGAAGCAAGCTGTGGGTCGCACCGCTTTTCGACGAACTAGCTCGGCAAAATCCATCTGCTTGGGAGATTCCAGTATTGAGATCTCGATGTTGATTTTTTAGTAATTCAATGGCTTCAGTTTCAGCCTCGCTTTGGTTTATGGCTTGGCGTAAAATTAGCCATACTGCTTGACGTACAGTCATTAAAGACTTTTTAGGTTCAAACACTTTGGGCAAAGATTCAGGTGCCTTCTGTCTGGGCTTGAATCCTTGAGCTTGACGCAGACGACTAGTATATCTGGCTAAAGTAACATAACTGCCTTGATAACCCTGTGCTTTAATTTCGGCATAGAGTTTTTGAGTATCATGAAAGCCAGAATTCCATCTTTCTAAAAGATATTTCATTATAAGGAGAAACTTTACTGCGCCCCTTATCACTTTTTCCTTTCCTTTCAGGGAACGTTGGACTGCGAAGATAGCGAAATACACTACTTCTGCCAATTCCCAGTTGACGAGCAATAGCTCTTCCTGTGAAACCTTGTTTGTGTAAAGCCCATAGCTGGTCGTATTTTTCTTTTCTTTGCTCCCGTCTTACTTCGGCAAGTTTGAGAGCCTCTACAGGATTCGGAGGAGGTTGAATAGGTTGAGCTACAACTTTTTCAGATTCAATAATCGGACAATTATTGGTCTCATCTTCCACATTTTTAAGCAGTGTTCGATGTTGGTTTAATACTACTTCTAACATCTGGGCTAGATTTTGTAGTAAGTGAAAGCGGTCTGCCACCTGAATGGCTTCTGGACATCCTCTTGATGCTCCTTCTTTATAAGTCTTTGCTCGATCTCTAGAAATGATTTCTACTCCAGGATGTTCTTTTAACCACTCAGCTAAAGTTATAGCTGTGCGGTCGGAAAGTAAATCTATTGGTTGACGAGAGTTTCTAAATTTACCAAAATAGTACCGTAGGTATGACGCTTGCGATATGCCCAATCGTCTACTCCTAGAACTTTTGGTACCCGATGAGATGGTAATGGCATCTTCATTGTTAATCTCAATAAAGTTTGGCGACTAATTCTGATTCCCAAGTGCTGAGTCAAACGAGAACCAGGCAATCCTCCCTGTGCTAAACCTACTTTGAGTAGTTGAGTATTTAATCGTTCTGTTCGTCTCCCCCAAGGTGCAACTATTTTGGGCAATCGAAGAAGTGAAAATTCGACGCTCACAATTTGAGTTCGAGCCGAATAATTTCTGAGTTGAAAGTTTTAAGCAGACTTGATAGTTACCCCAAGATACATCTAATAGCGATGCAGCGGAGGCGACGTAAGGAGCTAATCCTTTAGGGCGGTCTTGGGGGAAACCCCCAAACTAAGCGGTGCAAGCCCCATGAGCGATATGCCCTAAAGGACTGCATCAAGACGCGATCGCTGATAATTACTATGAACTTTAGAGCTTTTTGAATTACAAATTGGACAAACTGCCTGTATATTCTGGGTTTTTACTTGTATCGTCAACTGATTTTCGGCTTCATTAATTGACCAAAAATTTATTTTGAGACAAAAAAATCGGGCAGTAAATATTGTAGTAGCAAGAAAGAATTATCACAGGGATGGATTTCCGACATAAATAAGCACTTTTTTGTTTCTCTACTATTTACTCATAAGTGAGCAAGATGATCGACGCTAGTTTTTTATGCTTGATTGGTTAGTTAAGAAAAACATCAAACTAATTTAAATTTACAGTCTCTTTGAAAGGGAGCGATCGCTCCCTTTTATTTTAAAATTTTAAAAGTGCGGAAGAAGACTCTGTATTTATTTCTTGCTCAACAAGGTAATGTGTACCAAATAGCCTCTTCTTGTTTACTAGATAATAATTCCAGACTACTTTTAACTCCAATTTTTTGGCATAGGAAAGCAAAATCTTGTAAGGTTTCTAATTTAGCTGATAGCTCGCTAAAAGTATCTAAATATTCGGCTATGGCGACTTGCTGATAAATCCAACCCAGATCAAGTTGAGAGGCATAAGACATTTGAAACTCAACCTCAATATCATCATACTTTTCCTGCTTTTGCTCTAGAAATAAATTGCGATCGCGTGAAGAAACATTGACGATTCTAGCTACTCTCTCCTGACTAATATGTTGCTTAAATACTGGGGCTGTAAATCGATAGGCTATATTTAGTTCAGGGCGTTCTGTATTTAATAAATTATTTGCCCATTGTTCGGCATTTTGTTGGAATTTTGAAACTTCTAAACTGAGTAATTCTTGTGCCTCATCAAACATTCCAACTTATAATAGTAAATGCGCCTCTGTTGCAATAGCTACAGCCCATCCCTGAGTAGCAACATCAGCCAATAACATTTTCTGAAGTTCTAATTCTGGAGCGATCTGTAATGCTTGGTCAGACATCATCATCCGTACTTTAGAAGCAACTTTTAAACTCCTGGGAATGCTTAATAGTTAATATACCCCCACTCATTTCTCCTGCTTCGATGGGGGCGATTTTACACCCAATTAACGCATTAACAATCGTTGATTTTCCTGAAGAAGTTGTGCCAATAGTCGCAATCGTAAAATGAGGATTTTCCAACCTAGTTACCGATTCTTCATAAGCCTGTCGAAATTCTAATAAAGACTTTTGAACATCAGAACTATCTAAAATATCTGCATGATCTTGAGCCAAATCAGCAACGCCATTACCTAATTGTTTCAAGCGCTCGCAAACTTGCTCAAATTTACTGTTAATTTCTGTCGTCATGAATTTAGGGTGCAAGAATTAAGCATAGCCTTACAGACAAGCTATATTCATATTCTTCCCAAACAACTTGTGAAAATTAAAAGATATATTGTGAAGTAGTGACAATACAGAAAAGTAATTATTATCTAATTAACCATTAAGAATAACTTTAGTTAATAAAATATTATGAATTACTCACGGCAAGTTTATGATTGACACCAAAACTTTCGGCAAATTTATCTACCAAGAGAATATCTACTTTAGTTATGATCGCTATCCATTTTTGGTTGAAAAGAGATCGCCATACCAAATCTTGGTAAAGTTGCCTATTCCCAATGAACTAAGTCTAAATAGGTATTTTCTATCTTGGCTCAAGTCGTCACAATTACACCAAAGATAGAGCACAATTTTAGCAAAATAGCGAAGAATGAAACGTAAAGGGAAGAAATAATTAATTTTATTCGACGAGTGAGCTGGTTAAAATGTATAGAGGATCGCTAATTATTGCCAGTTATTAGTTAATTTCAAATTACCGAAAATTATGAATAACTTGTAAATGCAAACTTACCGCCAATTCAGACTACATCTGTGATCGAGCAGGTGAGGTAATTCAAGGATAAATAGAGAAAAATATGGATTTTGGGATTCAAGGAAAAGTAGCTGTCATTACCGGCGGAGACTCAGGAATAGGAAAAGCCACCGCTAAGTTACTTGCAGCTGAGGGAGTAAAAATTGCGCTGTTGAATAGAACCGTAGACAAACTAAAATCTACCGCCGAAGAAATCGGTAAAATTAGTGAAGTATTAACAGTTACAGCAGATTTAAAAAATGTTGATGAGATTAAAGCAGCAAAGCAGCAAATCTTGGATCGCTTTGGTGCAGTTCACATTTTGGTTAATTGTGCTGGCATCACTGGGGCAACTAAAGAGTTTTTAGAGTTAACCGATGAAGACTGGCTAGAAACTATTGATGTTGATTTCATGGGTGCGGTACGAGTCTGTCGGGCTTTTATTCCGATTATGCAGCAGGAAGGCTGGGGCCGAATTATTCTAATTGGTTCTGAAGATGCAGTGCAACCATACACCGATGAAATGCCATACTGTGCAGCTAAAGCAGGAATACTCAACCTAACTAAAAACCTCTCAAAAGCTTACGCTAAAGATGGTATCTTAATCAACTCTGTTTCTCCTGCCTATATTGCCAGTCCCATGACTGACGCGATGATGGAAAAGCGATCGCAAGAAAAAGGCATGAGTTTTGACGAGGCGATCGAAACTTTTCTCGATGAAAAGCGTCCTCATCTAGAACTACATCGCCGAGGTAAAGCAGAAGAAGTGGCTGCGGTAATTGCTTTTCTTTGCTCTCAGCATTCCAGCTTTGTTGTCGGTGCAAATTATCGAGTAGATGGTGGTTCAGTAGCCACGGTGGGCTAGAAACACTTTACTCAAACTTTACTAAAAAGCCAGCTTCTCAGGCTAACAAACTCATTATTAATTAAATCAAAAACAAAATGAACAAACTAACATTATTCTTATTAAGCGGTACATTACTTTTGGCTGGAGTCGGTTGCGATGTAGCTAGAACTAGTGGTGATGCCCCTACTTCCGTTGAAGATGGTGCTCAAGTTGAAAACCCGGCTGAAGTTGAAGAAACTAATGAAGATGCTAGTAACGAAGTTCGTCAAGACCAGTTGAATGCAGACATTCGTGCTAGAGAACAACGCAACAAAGTTTTAGGAGACGAACAGGTAAGAGCCGATTCGGATCTAGAAAGCGAAGTTCGAGCTAAACTAGAGGCGAATATTTTTCGCTCTCAACTAACTGTCGAAGCCGAAAACGGTAATGTAGTAGTCGCGGGTACAGTTCCTAGTCAGGAAGAATACGAAACCATTGTGCCTTTGGCAAAGGAGATCAAAGGAGTTAAAGAGGTAACTACAACAGAAGTAAAAGTTGTACCTGCTAACGAATCCTAGATATTCTAAATATCAATCAATACAATAAAATATTTACCCAGGGGTTGGCAATGCCGACCCTTTTTTGGTTTGAGCAATTATTAGTAACGCATTGTAGCAATTCTCAGTTGAGAGAGATACACGGTTTCGTTTGAGAAAGCGCGTGGGCTATGCTGCGTCGCGCGTAGCTAGTAGAACCACGTAAGACGGGGAACAAAAGCAGATTAAATCAGATTAGACAGTGAGCGTTAATATACCTGATTATTAATTTGAGAAACGCTATATTAGGTGAACCTTATTGAGATAAGCTCAATTACTTTAACAATAAAATTTTAGCCTGGTGCTATTAATCTAAACTGTTCTGAATGAACATTTTAGTATTTAGATCTTATGACTTATGATAGAGTTGTTCAAAATAACATTTCGTTACATTATAAACAAGCAACTAGAAATAAATAAGTTTAACGAGGTCTAATAATATGCAAGCTCAAACACCAGAACCAAAACTAGGATTTACTCGATTTGCTGAACTATGGAATGGTCGTCTAGCGATGATTGGATTTGTCTCTGCCATTGTGGTAGAAATTGCTACTGGACAAGGCATTCTTGGGCAATTGGGTATTATGTAATTAGATATTTATTTTGCTAATTTAAACATTCTACTAGTTAAATTAGCAAAAGCAATTTAAGTAAAGCAAAGTACTGAGAGAAAGTAAGTTAATCAAAGTTTAATTTAACTGAAATCTCTTATTTTTTTGGAATTAAACCTCATCATATATTCCAAAAATCCAGTTGTAAACTAATAGGTTTGCTATATTCATCCACACAGCAACAAATGAATTCTCTTAAATACAACTTCATCTTACGGCGAAGCGCAACTGTCCTATCCGTCGTAATTTTGACCCTGGCAATTATTGCAGCTATCTCGGGCATATTAATTGGCTTTTATTATGAACCAGAGGCGGGGAATGCCTATAAGTCTCTTGTCACAATTGTTACAGACGTACCCAATGGAACGCTAATCTATGGACTACATCACTGGGCAGGAAACGGAATTATTGTAGTTTCTTTGGTTCAGCTAATAGTCATGTTTCTAGGCAGACAATTTAGACGTAGTTGGCTTACTGCCTGGATTAGCGGAATCGTTTTAACCTTGTCTACTATCGGTTTAGGCTGGACAGCAATGATTCTTTCTTGGACTCAGCTAGGCTTCTGGCGTTTAAAAGTTGAATTAGGAACGATCGCCGCCATTCCCCTAGTCGGAGAAACAATTAAAAATATTCTTACTGGTGGTGGTGGGGTTAATACCAGCACAATTGTGCGTTTTTACACCCTGCATGGCTATATTCTATCCGTAGTAGCGCTCGCTTTATCAGTAATTCACTTAGTAGCTTTGGTTATTCAAGAACAAGAATCCAAAGGTTTAATCCTTCAGCAGTTAGAAACATTGCTTGCACCCATATCTTCTCCAAAGCAAAATGCTCAAGCAAAAAATGTCACCAATTAATCTTAGTTTACCTATGGTCAATCGACCTAACTCAATCTCATTAAATACTCAAACTAATTCTTGGGTAAGCATGGCGATCGCTATTACGATTATAGTTCTGTGGGCAGTAAGTTTGATCGGATTATTGAAGCTAGATCTCGATCATTTGCCGTGGCTACTAATTATTGCAGCAATGTGGTTGAGAGCCTTTTTGCATACAGGATTATTTATCATCATTCATGATGCGATCCACGGTGTAGTTTGCCAAAATAAGCAGATCAATAGTTTGATGGGCTATTTAACTTCGTTTTTATATGCCATCTTACCTTATCAAACACTAGCTAAAAATCATCGGCTACACCATAATCATCCTGCTAGTGAACAAGATCCAGATTTTTATGCAGCCAATCCGTATAACTTTCTAATTTGGTACGGTAATTTTATGAAAGATTACCAAAAGGGAAAGCAATTTTGGATTTTGTTTTGGGGTATGTCAATTATCTTTTGGATCTTAATTTTCTTTCATATTTCTATTGCTAACATCTTCTTATTTTGGGTAATTCCGATTGTTATTAGTTCACTACAGCTATTTACTTTTGGCACATTTTTACCCCACCGCCCGAGAAAAGAAGGATATAGCGATCGCCATCGAGCTAAAAGCAGTAATTATTCAGACTTGTTTTCTTTTCTTACCTGTTACCACTTTGGTTATCATTGGGAACATCATCAATATCCCTATCTCCCCTGGTATAAATTACCTCGATCCCGTAAAACAATAAGCAATGATTGGCACGCTCAAGTCACATCGAGATAATTAAGTGCTAATCGCATTTTTTCGTCTTTCTAAAGTTATAAAAATTAATTGCTGTCGGCGATCAACCATAAGTTAGATGCTGCTGTTTTAATTTTGCGTCAGACTAAGAAGATTAAGTAATACAGTTAAAAAAGGAGCAATACATTATAATGCCAGAGACATTAGATGCAACCCAAAAAAAGGCGATCGCCACCAAGTTAGCAGATCTGAAAGTATTGCAAAATTTGATGATTTCTAATGAAGATAAGCTATTAGCAGCAACACAAGGTAACGAAAGAGTTACTAAATCTATTACTGATATGCTAGAAGACGATCGCAAAAGTATCACGGCGCTGGAAGAAGCCATTACAGAATTAGGAATGTCTGCCGAGTCTAGCGATACAGTGACTAGTATGTCCAGCAAAATTGAAGAAATAATGTCAGGAAATCAATTAGCTCTGTATGAAAAACTACTCCAGCATGAGGGTTTAAAACATCAGTTAGTTATGACAGGCTTGTTGATTCATAAATCAGCCCAAGCAACTGATGGTGTTCTGCAAAAATCTATCGACTCGATCAACAAGGTAAACTTTAAAAACCGCGCTCACCAAGAACAATTAAAAACAATTATTTACTACTATGGTGTGCGTGAACTAGTTGGAGAAGAGCCTGAAGCTAATATTTGGGGTGCTGCAGATGATGCGATCGCAGCTTTAAAAGGTGCCTTTGGTGGTTTAACTGAATCATAATTTTAAATAAGAAAATTCTCCGCTTTTGGGGTGCAAATAAATTATTTGCGCCCTTTAATTTTTTATTTCTTTAAAGCCGGAGTTTTTATGCTTGATAGATTACGTTTTGTCACCCCGTGAGAGGAATGATTATAAATAAAAGCACTGTCAACCAAGTAAATGGGTCAACAGCACCAATTCTTGTCAGCAAATTTAAAAATGCTGGAGCAATACACTTTCTGGTAATCTATTTAGATTTAGATTTATAGTTACTATCTATCCAGCATTGGGGAAGATTTTCGCCCGAAGGAAAAACTAGATCGGATTTCTTAACTGGTTCGGGAGGCTGTTCGTTCTGTCCTTCTTGAACTTGTACCATTACTTCTTCTTTAAAAGGATCGATTAAATCGATGACTTCAGCAATTTCCACCAATGCATCGTCTTCTTTGCTTTTTAATAGCATTTAGTAATTTCCTACCTATGTTGATACTTTGAATAAATTAGTTTCTTTCCAAAAGTACGATTAATCTAAGGCTGTTTCCATCTGACCAAAGACTTATATTTATGGCAATAAACAGCAGTTAATTGTTAATCCATCGCCAAAGAGGGTGTTTTTTGCCTCTTGCCTGAATTTTTTTGACTTGTTTTTCTAATTGACGCTGTTCCTCAGCAGGTAAACCCCAAATAATATTGCGACTTTGCCAAATTAAAACAGAAATAGTA
Source organism: Coleofasciculaceae cyanobacterium (assembly GCA_036703275.1). Classification (NCBI taxonomy): domain Bacteria; kingdom Bacillati; phylum Cyanobacteriota; class Cyanophyceae; order Coleofasciculales; family Coleofasciculaceae; species Coleofasciculaceae cyanobacterium. The sequence goes on from DATNPK010000108.1 coordinate 53,383, forward strand.
ACGCCGACACAAAAAGCCAAACAAAGAGTCGGCAAAAAATTAAAGTGAAATCCATAGTAAACTGCTGCCCAGGTAAAGTAGTCAAGCCAGAGGGCAATTTCTTCTTTTAAATTCCAAAGTGCATAAGAACCGAAAGTTAACCAGCTTACCAAAACAAACAACCAGCGACCATAAACTGTTAGTCGATGTAACCTGGCTACCTTCTGCTCAAAATCAGATTGATTTGTAGTCACTTGCTTTACTTTTGAATCTTATTCCGATGCTGGCAGGTCAGACAAGATCGCCTTTTTACCTTTTTTATTTCTCCACCAGGCTAGCAGAGTACTGGCAACAAAGATACTAGAGTATGCACCTATAGTGAAACCCACAATCAAAGCCAGCGCAAAGAACTTAAGTGTTTGTCCTCCAAACAGAAAAATACCGATTAGTGGTAGCAAAGTAGTCAAAGTGGTGTTGATCGATCGCCCTAAAGTTTGAATTACGGCACTATCAACTACCTGATTCATTGTTTGCTCTGGATTGGCAGCCAAATTTTCCCGAATGCGGTCATAAATTACGACAGTGTCGTTAACTGAGAAACCAACAATGGTCAGCAGCGCCACCAAAAACAAACTGTCTACTTCTACACCAGCAATCAGACCAAGCAGAGAAAATACCCCTGCGGTGATTAGCACATCATGAAGCAAAGCAGCGATCGCAAACAGGGCGTAATCAAACTGGAAGCGAATACTTAGATAGACAATGATGCCAAAAAATGCCACCAATAAGGCTAAGATGCCTGAAACAAAAAGTTCTTCACCAACGGTTGGTCCTACAGAATCAATTTGTGCGGTTTGGCGATCAAATGTGCCGATCGCCTCACTGAGAGAATTAAGTAATTCGCTACGGCGATCGCCGTCTAAATTTTCGGTTCGCACTGAAAGGATTTGTTGGTCATCTCCTAATAGCTGAATCGTACTGTTGCTTAATCCTTGTGCTGCTAAGACTTCTCGTACCTGAGCCGCGTCTATAGGTCGATCGCAGTTACCTGTTACCGAACAATCTCTGGCGATTTGAATGCGAGTACCGCCAATAAAGTCAATACCTGGGCGAAGCGGTGCGTTTATGCTGGTCAAAGAGAAAATCATGGCGGCAATACTGCCAAGAATCGCCGTTCCCGAAATAGCCCACCACAAGCCTCGCTGTTTAGTAACACTAAATTTCATTGTCTTGATTACTGATTACTGACATTTATATTAGGACAGAATAATTCTGGTTTTTGTCTTACCTTCGAGTTGCCCAGCACTACCAATAGCATTAGAGTACGGCTACAGGTAATGGCAGTAAACATACTAACTAATACGCCGATTAAAAGAGTGATGGCAAAACCTTTAACCAGACCCGAACCAAGCCATAATAAAGCGAGGCAGGCGATCGCGGTGGTTACATTACTATCCAAAATACTGGAAAAGGCGCGAAAGAAACCTGATTCCACTGAGCGATAGAGAGTTTTACCTGCCCGCAATTCTTCTCTAGTGCGCTCAAAGATCAACACGTTGGCATCTACCGCCATCCCAATACTCAGCAGAAAACCAGCAATTCCAGGAAGAGTTAAAGTAACTCCTACTAAAGCGTAACAAGCCATAGTAAGTAAGGCATAGACAATTAATGCAACATCGGCAATAATTCCTGGTAGGCGATAGTAAACCACCATGAAGATTAAGACCAATACCAAGCCAATAACGCCAGCAATAATACTGCGTCGAATGCTATCTTGACCCAAAGTTGCTCCGACAGTACGGTTTTCGACTACAGCAACAGGGAAGGGTAGTGAACCGCCTTTGATCTGAATTGCTAGGTCTTTTGCCCCTTCTAAATCAAAGTTACCTGTAATTACAGCTCGACCGCCTGAGATCCCTGTAGCGGCAAATTCTGGGCCAACTACGGGAGAACTAATCAGTTCATTATCGAGGAAAATACCAATACTACGACCAGTCCCCGCCAAATTTTTGGTTAGCTCGGCAAATCTTTTTCCGCCAGCATCATTAAAATTAATTGCTACTTCCCAACGGTTGCCGGAAGCGTCGGGCTGGGCACGTGCATCAGTCAAATTTGTCCCAGTTAAACCGACAGATTCAAACAAGGCTGCGATCGCCTGATTGGATTTTTGCAGAGATGCTTGAGCTTGGGCTAATTTTTCTTGATTTTGTGACTTTAGCTCGTTCCGACTTAAAATAGCTAGTTCTAATGCTTTTTGCTGTTTAACCTGAGATTCGGCTCTCAACTCGCCTTCCGTACCTGGCTTTTGTTGCTTAAACTCTAATTTTGCCGTTCCTTTTAAACGTCTTTCAGCTTCTTCGGGTTGGCTTTCTCCTGGTAGCTGAATCAAGATTTTATTTTCGCCGATGGTTTGAACTGTGGTTTCTGAAACACCAAATTCATTAATCCGATTTTCTAATACGCGCTGTACCGCCTCAACGTCGTCAAGAGTTGGCTGAACATCAGGCTGTTCTTGAGTAGGGTTGACCTGAATAGTCAATTGCGCTCCTCCTCTAAGATCTAGTCCTAGCTGCGGGGGAATCGTCGTGAGGATGGCGATCGCTGCTGCGATCAATGCCAAAATTAAAATAACATACGCTCTTTGTTTCTGCATTTACTATCACCTGCCTTGGTATCATATATACGAAACTTTTTCTTTTACCGATCACAATAAAACTCTACTGTATTATCAGCTCTCTCTGCGTCTTTGACGTAGCATTTGTTTTGTAGTTCATAATCACTTAATGAATAAGATTATTCTTAAAAAGGTTATTTAATCAGGATTAGATTTAGATCACAGCCAACTAATATAACGCCAAATTATCTTAAATATATTAGACCTCTTGCATGAATAGACAAAAAATGAGAAAAGTAGGCTAAAGAAGACATAAGATAAATGATCTACAAACAAATAAAAAATCTCAAAGAGCAAGAATTTAAACGTTTGTCCTAAAGGATACCGCTGCGCATATGCGGAGTCAAACCGAAGTTGTTCAAGGAAATGGTAGAGGTGCTCAAACCAGAATTACCGAAACCAAATCACAAAGGGGGACAGCCAAAGCTAGATCTAGAAGACCAATTGCTAATAGCTCTAGAATATTGGCGCGAGTCCTAAAGGATACCGCTCCGCATATATCGTACTTACTTGCATATTGCTCAGTCTTGGGGAGTTCATGAGTCTACAGTATGCCGAATAGTCCATCGAGTAGAAGACAAGTTGATTAACTCAAACAAGTTCAGTTTACCTGGAAAGAAGACACTGTTTGAGAAAGAAAGAGAATGGTCAGTAGTGAGAGTAGATGTGGGATAAAGCCCCATCGAACGTCCCCAAAAAAACAGAAAAACTACTACAGTGGGAAGAAAAAAAGACACACTTTAAAATCTCAGGTAGTAATTAAAACTCAAAGCCAGAAAATTATTTGTACAGCGCACAAAACAGGAAAAGAACATGATTTTCAGCTATTTAAACGAAGCAAAGTCAAACCATTAAACGAGATAGACCTCATGGCAGATAAAGGATATCAAGGGATTAAGAAAACTCATCACTCAAGTTATACCCCTATTAAAAAGTCAAAAAAGAAATCTTTCAGTCCAAGAGAAAAGGATTATAATCGACAACTAGCAAAACAAAGAATTTATGTAGAACACGTTATTCGCTGTCTCAAGGGTTTTCGGATTTTGGCACAGACATATCGCAATCGTCGCCGTCGATTCGGACTGCGTTTTAACCTCATTGCTGGTCTGTACAATCGCGGACTTAGTTTAGCAATTGCCTGATTCAGGCAAGAGGTCTAATATATTTTTCGTGATTGTAAGTTAGAATTGCAACACTTACTTTCATAAAAAAATCTCGAATTGTTTTTTTACGATCGCGCTTTAAATTAAATATATTTTCAAGTTTTATTTGAGGAATAACTTTGGTAATTTTTGCCATATTTTTTGGGTATAGAACCGAAGAAGATTCTTTTGCCTCTCCCAACTTATTTGTCGCCAAATACCGAACTTACTAAAAACAAAACTTTGTTCATAAGAATCTAATAATATTACAACTTGTTTTACCCCTAAAGCAAAATTTTGAGCTAACCATAATTGACATTCAGGCAGATCTTTTTGTTTAATAGTCCACCCGAGAACTCCGAAAAGATGTATTGCTCTAAGCAAAGGGAGGCTTGCCAATTCCAAATCTGAAAGCTCTATTTGCTTTTGGTATCCATTTAATAATGCTTTGTTTAAAACAGATAAACTAGTATGGCTCTTATTTTTATATTCCCATTGCTCTAACTCATAAAAATGATTTAACGCTACTGCAAGTTCATAAATACATGGTGTCAAAGTCCAAAATGCCTATTCTAGTTCCATCAAAAACAAGGTTATCAAAGTGAGCATCTCTATGAATTAATTGATGCAGTAATTACTTCGTAACCGCTCAGCTATGTTCAACATCAGTGACGTAAAATCTTGCTTTTTGGTATAATTATGCAAAAAGTCATAATATTGAGAATGTGCAATCGCTTTAGCGTTCCATCGACTTCTAGACTGCGGAGAAGGGCTTACAGCCAAATTTGCACTTTGTAATCTAATGTTTAGCTCTCTTAGAGTTCGCCCAGTATAAAACATAATCTTTTCTGAAATTATACTACTGATAGCTTTACCAGTTATAAATGAAAATATTGCCGTTGGCGTTGGTTCTAGTTTTTTATTCTCATACAGGTTAATCAAAAGCTGATTCGTTTTAGTAGTAATAAGGTGCAGGAACTTTCAAGGGAACTATTTGGGTCAAGTATTCTAGTACCATCAACTCCGACTTTATTTCTGCTGTTTTTTTACTGGAGTGATATAACCGCAGTACTTGCTTGCTACCATTAGGTAATGATATTTGATAAATACGATTTTCAGCAATAGACAGAGGTATTACTATTGCATCATATGGTATACTATATTGCTAACATATTTGATACCAACTTTCATCCGATAGGTTATGAACATTCAAAACTTTGTATTATTGCTACTCATAGGTTGCGACTAATTCAATTTGCCCATTGTTCTCTTTTTGGGTCAAGCAAAGATGTTAGACCTCCTCTGAAATACAATCTTATATTATATTTAGACCAGTTGCGGACACGGTATTGCTAATTCATTACCTAGATTTGGTTCCTGCAAATTTAATCTAGCATTTTAAAATTTTACTCTTGGCAATATTATAAATTAAGGCTGAAAGTACACAGCATCGTTCATGGCGGGGATAAAAAACCTTCAAAAAAAGTGACCGCGTTCTGCGGTCAACGTTAATACAAGTCCTTTATCTTTTTCGTAAAGTAAGTAGCAAGTTAAAACTTATGCAACAACACCAGAATAAAATCCACAATCTCAAATTCCATGGCTTAAGTTAATCATGAGCATTACTGCCAAAAAGCTTAAAATAGTAGCAGGTAAATCTAACAATCAATATTGGCGTGATATTTGGCAATATAGGGAATTACTCTATTTCTTAGCATGGCGAGATTTGCTAGTGCGCTATAAGCAAACTGCCATCGGTGTTGCTTGGGCATTAATTAGACCATTTATCACGATGATTGTGTTTACTGTGGTCTTTGGTGAGATAGCCAAACTGCCATCCGAAGGTGTACCTTATCCTATCTTAGTCTTTGCAGCAATGCTTCCTTGGCAATTTTTTGCCAATGCACTTTCAGAATGTAGTAACAGCCTAATTTCCAATTCTCATTTGATTTCTAAGGTTTACTTTCCCCGTCTAATTGTACCTATTAGTGCTGTAATTGTAAGCTTTGTTGACTTTTTAATTTCAGGCATGATTTTATTAGCATTGATGATTTGGTACGACTTTGTGCCTGAATGGCGTATTTTGACCTTACCTTTTTTTATCTCGATCGCATTTATCGCAGCAATGGGCGGTGGTTTATGGTTAGCAGCCCTCAATGTAGAATATCGTGATTTTCGCTACATAGTTCCCTTTATTGTTCAATTTGGTTTATACATTTCTCCTGTGGGATTTAGCAGTAACATTGTTCCAGAAAAATGGCGGTTACTCTATTCTTTGAATCCAATAGTAGGGGTAATTGACGGCTTCCGCTGGGCAATTTTGGGTAAAGATTTTCAGATTTACTGGCAAGGCTTTAGTCTTTCAATACTACTGGTATTTGTATTATTAATTAGCGGCATCTGGTATTTTCGAAAAATGGAACGTACTTTTGCTGATATCATTTGATGGGGAAATAGCAGTAATGAGTGAGCCAATTATTCAAGTAGAAAATTTAGGCAAAAAATATATTATTGGTCATAAGGTTGGTGGTGCAATTCAAGGTAGTTTTCCGACATTTCGAGATCGCATTGCTGAGACAACAGGCTGGCTGAAAAACCAAGCAATTTCGAGATTAACGGATAAAAAAGTTGCTAGTCCTGCTGACGAAGAATTTTGGGCTTTAAAAGATCTATCCTTTGAAATTAAAAGAGGAGAGCGTGTTGGCATTATTGGTCGAAACGGCGCAGGAAAATCAACCTTATTAAAGGTTTTAAGCCGAATTACCGAACCTACAACTGGACGAATTAATCTCAACGGCAGAGTTGCCAGTTTATTAGAAGTGGGAACAGGATTTCATCCAGAATTAACTGGACGTGAAAATATCTATCTTAACGGTGCAGTTCTAGGAATGAGCAAAGTAGAGATTAAGCGCAAATTTGATGAAATTGTCGATTTTGCAGAAGTTGAAAATTTTTTAGATACACCTGTTAAACGATATTCTTCAGGAATGTACGTACGTCTTGCTTTTGCAGTGGCTGCTCACTTAGAACCTGAGATTTTGATTGTAGATGAAGTTTTAGCAGTTGGAGATATTCAATTTCAAAAAAAATGTTTGGGCAAAATGGAAAATCTTTCCGAAAGTAACGGACGAACGTTACTATTTGTCAGTCATAACATGGACGCAATTCAAAGGTTATGTTCTCGATGTCTGATGATGGAAAATGGACGATTAGTGATTGATAATGATACTTCTGATGCGATTAAAAAATATATATCACAAAATTCCTATCAAGCCACACCAAACCAGTGGATCGATCTGACAAATGTCAGTCGTCAAGGAACAGGAGAGGCTCGGTTTGTTGCATTACAATATAGTAGCCTCAATTCAGATGTTGCTTATTGCCCTTATACAGATGGATCGCTTGAATTTTTGTTGACTATTGAATCAGAAGCAGAAACATCAGTCAACAGTCTTGCTTTTACCATATATAGCCAGTCAGGAATCAAATTGGTAAATGCAGATATAGCAACAACAGGTCACAAGATCGATCTTAAAAAAGGAAAAAATATTATCAAATTTGCAATAGAAAAACTATCTCTCAATTCTGGTATCTATGTCCTAGGCTTGTGGCTGGATAAGATTGGTAATTCATCGGGACAAAATGCTTTAGATTATATAGAATCTGCATTTGAATTTGAGGTTTTCAATCTAGAATCAGAGGGTTTTAGAGCAAGCGCGGTAGGTTTTGTTCCTTGCCAATTTACTATATCCAAAATCACCTAATCTAGATTTTTTAACAGGAAAAAAATAGTTGGAATGCAGCAAAAAAAAATAACTTTATCTGATATCAAGTTTCATCCTCATTCTTTCGGCGATCGTACAGTTAGATTATTTCAATTCCAAGGAGAAATATATCGAGCAATCAAAGGAGAAAAAGCTACATTTTTTAAAAACCTTTTTCAAACTGGATTAATACAAAAACTCAGCAAAAAAGGTTTATTGATTGAAAGTGAATTAACTTCCCTAACACTAGAAAGTTACGACCTAGTAATTCGTCACCGCATGATTCGTTTTAATTCCTATCCTAATGAATGGTGTGCAGCCATGCTTAAGGATGGTATGTTAACAATGCTCGAACTGGCGATAGAATTAGCGCAACATGGATTAACGTTAGGAGATGCTCACCCCTGGAACTTAATGTTCGATCCAGAAAAAAATAGAACTACTTTGTGAGATCTCAATATAAAAAAATATATATCAAATTATTAAAATGGCTGAAAAACCTTTAGCTTCTATTATTATTATCTTTCTAAACGGCGATCGCTTTATCCAAGAAGCGTTAGACAGCATATTAGCTCAAACTTATGATAATTGGGAATTATTGTTAGTAGATGATGGCTCAACAGATCGAAGCACGGAAATTACCAAAAATTATGTAGAAAAATATCCCGAAAAAATTCGCTATCTAGAACATGAAGGTCATCAAAACTTGGGAATGAGTGCTTCGCGTAACCTTGGTATTAATAATGCAAGAGGCGAATATATCGGCTTTTTAGATTGTGACGATCTCTGGACTACCCAAAAACTAGAACAACAAATAGCCATTTTGGAAACTTATCCCCAAGTAGCCTTGGTAGGAGGTCGAACAAAATGGTGGTATAGCTGGACGAAAGATCATGAAGATCAAAATAAAGATTTTTTGCAAAAGTTCAATTTGCCCCTTAATACTATTATTCAACCACCCGACCTATTATTACTTTTTTTACAGGATGAGTGGGCTTCTTTGTGTGACATTTTAGTAAGACGTAGTTGTGTAGAAGCTGTAGGCGGTTATGAAGTTTCTTTTCGGGGAATGTATGAAGATCAAGCGTTTCATGCAAAACTATGTTCGATGTTTCCCGCATTCTTATCTAGTGAGTGTTGGTATATTTATCGGCAACATCCCCAGGCTTGTTGTTCGGTTTCTCATGCCACAGGAAAGACTCAGATAGCCAAAAAAACTATGCTGAATTGGTTGGAGGAGTATTTATCTCAACAAGATAAGAACGATCCTCAACTTGAGGAAACGGTTCAGAAACTTTTGCGATCGTATCGTTATCCCTTTTTAACCAAGCTTTTTCAACCAGTGCGATCTCGGAAGAGAAGAATGAAGAATCAGTTGAGGCGAATTGCTGCTTTAAAAAATCTATTAAGGGGTCAGTTTCCACCTGTGGGTTGGGTAAATTTTGGCAGTTTTAATAAGCTAACACCCTTAAGTCGAGATTTTGGTTACGATCGCGGTCTTCCTATCGATCGCTATTATATCGAAAAGTTTTTAGCTTATCACGGTGGTGATATTCAGGGGCGAGTTTTAGAAATTGGCGATGATTCTTATACTAAAGAGTTTGGCGGGAAGCGTGTCACCACTAGAGATGTAATGCACGTCAAAGAAGGAAATCCCCTGGCTACTTTTGTAGGCGATTTAACTAATGCTGATTGTCTTCCTTCCGATACTTTTGACTGCTTTATTTTGACTCAAACTTTGCACCTAGTTTATGATTTTCGACTAGCAATGCAAACAATTTATCGCATTCTCAAACCAGGTGGAGTCGTATTGTTAACTGTACCTGGCATTAGCCAACTGGCAACGGATGAATGGTCTAGTTATTGGTGTTGGTCTTTTACCAGCTATTCTACACAACATCTTTTTGAAGAGTTTTTTCCTTTAGATTGTATTCAAGTAGAAGTTCATGGTAATGTCAAAAGTGCGATCGCGTTTTTGCAAGGATTATGTACTGCTGAATTGAGCCAAAAAGAATTGGATTACAAAGATCCTTGCTATCCTCTTTTAATCACAGTTAGAGCAGAGAAACCAAAAGGAATATAATTGCAATGCGGGTAATTAATAAGTTTAAAAAATTGGTTCGACAAAATATCAATAGGTGGAGAGATGGAGTACTAATTCTTCTCTACCATCGCATTGCCGATTTACCCTTAGACCCCTATTTATTGAATGTTACTCCTCAAAACTTTGCCGAACATCTAGCCGTATTAAAAGATTCGGGCTGTACGATCTTGAGTCTATGTCAGTTAGTTGAATCATTACAGGCAGGGAATATACCTCATAGGGGAATTGTGGTCACCTTTGATGATGGTTATGCTGATAATCTCTATCAGGCTAAACCTTTGTTAAACAAGTATCAAATTCCCGCTACTGTGTTTGTAACATCTGGTTATGTTGGGCAGCAAAAAGAATTTTGGTGGGATGAAGTCGAAAGACTGCTGCTGCAACCTGGAATTGTACCACAAACACTAGAGTTAACAATTAAAGATCAACATTATCAGTGGCATCTAGGAAATGATGCTAACTATAGCACAGATGAGCAGCAGCGCGATCGCCATTGGCATTTTTATCAATCAGAAGATCCCAGCCAACGTCATCGCTTATTTCGCGCACTCCATGAAGTTTTAAATCCATTATCTATCAAAGAAAGATGCTCTGTTTTAGAAGAAGTTGCTCGATGGAGTGGCATGGGTTTAAACCCACGTTCGACTCATCGGATTATGTTACCCGAAGAAGTTAAAACATTAGCAGCAGATGGCTTAATAGAAGTAGGAGCGCATACTCTTAACCATCCTGTTTTGTCTTCTCTTTGTGTAGAAGAACAACGTCAAGAAATTCAGCATAGTAAAGCTATATTAGAGGACATTCTAGGACATCGGGTGCCAAGTTTTGCCTATCCTCACGGTTCAAAAAGTGATTATACAAAAGACACAGTTGAAATCGTGCGGGAAAGTGGTTTTACTTGTACCTGTTCTAACTTTGCTGGTATGGTAAGACAAAGCGAAAATCGATTTCAACTTCCTCGCGTTCTTGTTTATGATTGCAATGGGGAAACTTTTGCTCGGCAGCTACAAGAATTATTATTAGTTTAGGCAGTACGTCGAATTTTTAAGCAAATCAACAGTAATATTTAATGAATGCTAATCCTTTAGTTTCTGTGATTATGATTTTCTTCAACGGAGAAAAATTCATTGAACAAGCAATTGAGAGTGTTTTAGATCAAACCTATGACAATTGGGAACTGTTACTTGTTGACGATGGTTCTACAGATAATAGCACTCAAATAGCGTGCCGATATATCGAAAAATTCCCCCAGAAAATACGTTATCTCGAACATAAAAATCATCAAAATAAAGGTATGAGTGCTACCCGTAATTTGGGAATTGCTAATGCCAACGGTAAATATATTGCTTTTTTAGATGCCGATGATGTCTGGTTATCCCATAACCTAGAACAATATCTCAATCTTTTGAATCTGCAACCTCAAGCCTGTATGGTTTATGGAAATACTCTGAAGTGGTACAGTTGGACAGAGAATTCTGAAGATCGAGATCGAGATCATTTATATGACTTGAAAATCGATTCTGAAATTTTAGTTGAGCCACCAAAGCTATTTGAGCTTCTAATTAAAGAAAAAATTTCTGCACCCTGTATTACAAGTCTAGTGATTAAAAGCGAAGCTTTACAAAAAATCGGTGGTTTCGCCGAGGAATTTCGAGGAATGTATGAAGATCAAGCGTTTTATGCCAAGATATTTCTCAATCACTCAGTATTCATTACCAACGCTTGGGGAGCTAAATATCGTAAACACCCCGATTCTTGTGTTTCAATTGCCAGGAAAACAGGTCAAGTAAATGCCAGCCATTTGTTTTTCTTAAATTGGATAGAAAAATATCTATTAGAACAAGAAGTTACTGATGCAAGTATTTGGAAATCTCTACGACAATCTCTTTGGGCTTATCATCATCCTTGGTTAAATAAGTTTAAAAAGAAAATATTTCGCTTAGTAGGCAAAACTTTACCCTTTTCTTTGATCAGATCTTGATTCAATGGTACAAGCAAGCGAGCGCTATTTTGGCAGCGTAAACTTCAATAATTAAGAATTATTTGTTGATAATGCTGTAATTAATAGCAGTATGGCAATCTCTCTAAAGTACAAGCGATCGCTAAAAGTTTATGTCAAAACAGTCTTCTAATCTAGTGATATCTATTTCTCCTAAGAAAATTGCCAAATTTCTGACTTTAATAGTTGTGGGGTTTACTTTGGTAAATTTAGCAGGATTTTTTATCCAATATGTTCTGGGTTTTCGGCGACTAGATCGATTTATAGGACTATTAAACGTTGGTGATGACTCTAGTATTCCAACATGGTATTCATCTTTCGCTTTATTAATTTGTGCAACATTGTTAATGGTTATAGCTATTGTTAAAGGCAGAAGAAAAGAGCCTTATTTTTGCCACTGGGCAATGCTATCAATTATTTTTATGGTAATGTCGATTGACGAAGTAGTTATGATTCATGAAAATATGGGCGATATTTTGGGAGAATCATTTAAGAATGGATTTTTCTATTATTCATGGGTAATTTTAGCAATTCCTGCAATTATTATTTTTGCACTAGCATATTTAAAATTTATCATTCATCTTCCTACCAAGATTAGACATTTATTTCTAATTGCTGGAGCTATTTTTGTAATGGGAGGATTGGGTCTAGAAATGCTTTCTGCCTTTTATGATAGCCTCTATCGTACTAGCAATTTAACATATAATTTGATTATGATTGCCGAAGAATTTTTAGAAATGCTAGGCATTATTATTTTCATTTATGCGTTGCTTTCGTACCTAAAATTACATTTAACAGCAATACAAGTTTTTATCAAACAATAATCAATTATGCTTAAAAATTGTTTAATTGATGATATTTCAAACAGCAGGATGGAGTTAAAATATTAATAATGAAATTACTAATTATTCTTCCTTCCATTCAAAGAGGAGGAGCAGAAGAATATACTCTTAAAATTGCTAAGGCAGCTTTAAAAGTTGATTGGAAAATACAAGTTGCATTACCTAATACTCCTGGTACTACTTCTTTGATTGATGATTTTACCCAACAAAACATAAAATATCATCGCTTGGACATTGGTAATGTAGAAGGTAGTAAGCTGGCTTCTATCAAAGCCAGTTTGTTAAGGTTACTAAGAACAAGCAAGCTATTATATCGAGTCAAACCTAATGTCGTATTGCTCAACCTCCCAGCTCATCATCTAGGTTTCATTGTTCTTTGGGTATGCGGATTATTAAAAGTTCCTACTGCAGTTGTTTTTCATCTAATTCCTTTTCCTGCATCATTTAGTCCGAGAAAGTTACAAGCTTATAATTGGGCAAAAAGTAGAAATCAACAGTGGATTACAATTTCTGATTATAATCGCAAATGTTTAGCTCAAGAATTTGATTTATCTCCTCAAGAATTTAGCTGTATTTATAATGGAATTAAACAAGATTCAGTTATTAAATTAGATATTAACAAACATAAGTTACGGTCTAAAATTAGGCAAGAATTAGGTTTAATAGAAACTAGCCAATTATTATTAACTGTTGCTCGTCTTCATTCGCAGAAAGGACACGATTATTTAATTCCAATTATTCCCGAAATTATTGGTAAATTTTCCCAAGTACATTTTGTCTGGGTAGGGGATGGGGAAGATCGAGCGCATCTAGAAGATTTACTACGGAAATATAAAGTAGAGGCAAAAGTAACCTTCTTGGGATACCGCGATGACATTCCTCGTCTTTTAACCGCTGCGGATTTATTTTTGTTTCCTAGCTATCAAGAAGGCTTACCTTTTGCTGTTTTAGAAGCAATGATATGTGGTTTGCCTATAGTCGCATCTGATACTGGTGGAATTCCTGAAATAATAACTCACCAACAAAGCGGGTTGCTTTTTACTACGGGCAATAGCTATGATTTACAACAAAAACTCGATTGGGCTTTAACTCACCCTACTGATATGATGTGCATGGCTGAAGCAGCAAAAGTTGAAGTAGTGGAGAAATTTTCTGAAGCTAAAATGCTGAAAGATACTTTAGAAGTATTAAACTTATTGCGCAAATTATAATTTTTGAAATTTATATTCTCTACATAATCGTTAATAAAATCTTTGTAGATCTGGAAATAATCTTTTGAGTACAATATATAAACACTAAAATGCGAGTATTATTTATTATTTCTTCAGTATCACCTAATGATTGGAATAACAAAGGTCTTCATGGTATACACAACAGAATGGAAATGTTCGTTGATGCTATCAAAGAAATTGCTCATCTTGATGTTTTATGGTTTGTAGCGTCAGAAACAAATATTACAGCTGATAATATTGCGAAAATAAATAATTTTTTTTGTCTTCGCTGGAATACTGAGATTAACTTCTTCTTTTGCCATCTTTTCACCCCTAAACAAGCATCTTCAAAGTGGCAAACTCAAAGTTATGGCATATTGAATTTTTTTAAACACCCTGGATATATTGTTACCGCAGGTTCTTTTCAAGTTACTTCATTTGAAGAATGTCTTCGTCGTGAACCTGACGCGATCTTTGCTCACAGACTTCTATCAATGTGTCCCGCTATGATGACCAAAAAAAGATTACCGCCAATCTTTTTTGACCTAGACGATCTCGAACCAGTATCATTTATCCGTAAGTTAAGACAGCCACCTAGTCACCCAATTAAATCGTTGCCATATTACTTACAGGTGCCTGCACTATGGTGGGGAACGTATAAAGCGATCGCTCTATCTCACAAAACCTTTGTTTGTTCTGAACAAGACCGCAACTATCTTACCAAACAATTTGGTCTCTCCCAAGTAGTTAGTGCGCCGAATTCGGTTGCTATTCCCAAATTTAAACCTCTTACAAATCAACCTACTTTACTTCTAATTGGTTCATATATTTATCAACCAAATGTTAATGCTGCAAATTTCCTGATTGAGAAAGTTTGGCCTCATATATATCGAGAAATCCCAGAAGCTCGCTTAATAATTGCAGGGAAAGAACCAAGCCAAATTAATTCTTTTCACAATCGTAGTATTCCTGGTTTAGAATTTACTGGTTTTGTCGACGATCTTGATGAGCTATATCAGCGAGTTCGCATAGTCTGTTGCCCAATATTTTCAGGCGCAGGAACGAGAGTAAAAATGGTTGAAGCAGCAGCCTATGGTAAACCAATTGTTGCCAGCCAGTTAGGTGCTGAAGGTCTTAAGTTTCAGCATAACAAAGAATTTATCTTAGCTAATGATTCAATATCATTTGCTGAATCATGCGTAAAATTGTTGAAAAATCAAACTTTGTGCGAGGAATTAGGAGTAGCTGCACGTGCAAGAGCTATTCGCGATTATGAACGTGTCAATATTGTACGAAAAATTCAGCAATCGATCGCGCCTGAGTTTAAATAAAAAGTTTTTAATGAGAGAGATTGCTCTACCAGGATCTAAAAAGTAGATTGAAGAAATTAAAGTTAATCAAAAGCTCATCACTACAACTTAAAAACTCGGAAGGTTTTATTATCGCTCTTTTCATTAAATCAGTAATTCCCTAGCACGCTTGCTCGTAAACCGATTTGATTTGTGGGGCAATTACTGACCAAGCATAGTTATCTCTGGCATAAGCTTGACAAGCCTCACTATTAGGTAACTGACGTTTTTGAGATAGCACTTCAATGATTCCTTGAGCCAATTTATCAGCAGAGGTATCTTCAAACAACAAATCAGGACAAAATGGCTGTAAAATTTCGGGAATTCCGCCGATAGGCGTGCCTAATACTGGTGTTCCTGTTGCCAAAGATTCAATGATAATTAATCCAAACCCTTCAAAGGAAATAGTCGGCACCACAGAAAAATTAGCTGCTCGATAGGCTACAGATAACTGTTCATCTGGTAAATAACCTAACAAACGGACATGATTAGTCAATTTTAATTCGGTTATCTGTGTCTGCAATGTTTCAGCTAAAGCACCCCGCCCTGCAATATATAATAAAACCTCTGGATATTGAGTCTTAACAATTGCGATCGCCTCTAACAAATTTTCTAAACCCATCCGTTTTGCTAGTCGCCGTATACAAAAGAGAATCG
Source organism: Coleofasciculaceae cyanobacterium (assembly GCA_036703275.1). NCBI lineage: Bacteria > Bacillati > Cyanobacteriota > Cyanophyceae > Coleofasciculales > Coleofasciculaceae > Coleofasciculaceae cyanobacterium. The sequence goes on from DATNPK010000108.1 coordinate 69,104, forward strand.
TTCGCTCTTGTTCCCAGTTAAGTTCAATCCTAGCTTCAGCCCGAGAACTAGAAATTTGGAACTGTTCGAGATCTACACCCCCAGGTATAATGTGGATTTTATTTAAGGGTACAGCATACTGTTGATGGAGTATGTCTTTAAAGGCTTGAGAAAGGACAATAAAACGGCTTGCTCGACGGTAAACAATTTGTTCCAAAGTTTTTTTCACCCAAGCTTCTAGTGCTTTTTGGCTTTCTACATCACTTTCCAATGCCCAAGGACCATGAAAATGAAATACCAGAGGAAGATTGCCGAGTTGATTGAGAATGGGAAAAGTATAAAGCGCAAAATGTGCCACAACCAAATCGTATTCTGTCGATGCTAATTGTTTTACTGACTGTCTAATTCCCTGCCATCGATTTAATAAGGAGGTTTCAGTCGGAGCAAAAGCTTGAATCGATTGTTGAGTAATAGCTGCAATTTGCTCAGAACCAGTGAGTAATCCTTGAATGTCTACACCAACTTTTGGTAAATACCGACTACAACCATAATAATAGCGGTTGAGTCCTCCTGACTGTTCCGGAAACCAGCCCATGCCTATTTGTAAAGTTTTCATGACAATTTACATAAAGTTACGTTTGTGATTAATCTCAATTTTGTCTAGCGTAGCCAGCCATCTTAACCAACGAGCACCGATATTAAGCTCTTTTTAGATTTATTTGTTATTTTTTGCTATATATTTACTAGTATTATTACTTAAATACAATTTAATGCAATTTTAATCTAATTAAGAAAACAAGCTTAAAGTTAATAGTTTTATTTGTAGCTTCGTATTTTAAACTACGTTTGAATGACAAGATATAGCATGAAAATCGCCTTAGTACATGACTATTTAACACAGAGGGGAGGAGCAGAAAGGGTCTTTGAACTATTGTGCAGTTACTTTCCCCAAGCAGACATCTTTACATCCGTATATAACCCGGATAATACTATCAGTTTAGGAAATCGCCAGGTCAATACTACCGCTTTACAATATTTGCCAGGAGCAACTCGATACTTTCGTTTGTTTGCTCCACTTTATTATCCAATGTTTAGAACTATAGATTTAGGCGATTACGATTTAGTAATTAGCAGCACCAGTAGTTTTGCTAAAGCTGTTCGCACCAAAGCATCGGCAACACATATCTGTTTTTGTCACAATGTAACTCGCTTCCTCTGGGATACACCGACTTATCTGCAACAGTATTCTAACTATAAGAAATACTATTTTTTAATTGAGAAGGTATTTAGTCATATGCGAAAAGTCGATCTAAAATATGCTAGTGAACCAGATTTGTATATTGCTAATTCTAGTACTGTTGCCGAGAGAATTAGGCAATATTATGGTAGAACGTCAGTTACCATCAATTATCCTATTGATAGCAAAAACTTCTATTTCTCAGACAGCAAAGATGATTTTTATTTAGTTGCTTGTCGTTTGTTTGGCTATAAAAAAGTCGCTGTAATTATCGAAGCTTTTAATCAATTACAACTACCATTGTGGATCATTGGCGATGGGCCAGAAAGAAAACAGTTAGAAGCTCAAGCAAATGATAACATCCAGTTTTTAGGTTATGTCAGCGATCGGCGACGACGAGAGCTGATGGCAAAAGCTAAGACAGTAGTGGTAGCTGCTTTAGAAGATTATGGTTTAGTACCTGTAGAAGCCAATGCGAGCGGTACACCAGTAATTTCCTATGGAGCAGGAGGCGTATTAGATACCCAAATACCTGGTAAAACGGGTGTTTTTTTTAAGTCCCAAACTGCCGATGCATTAATACAAGCAATTTTAGCTGCGGAAAAAATACAGTGGGATGGTCGTCAAATTAGACATCATGCTCTATCTAACTTCTCCGAACTAGTGTTTTTTGAAAAAGTAACCCAGGTAATTGAATCTGTTTGCGATCGCTCTATTGCTGATTTAGTCGAGCCAAAATTGCTGGAGCAAATCAGCAAAATCAACCAGGTCAATCTTAACTAAACTCTATATTCTGTGGGACAACTTTACTTTTGCAACTTTACTATTAACCAAGGCTTGATCGACAACTTATGAGAAATCTGAGAAATATTTACTTACTATAAAACCATTGCGGTAACATTAACTAAATTTTGATATTCGATTTTTCAAACCATTAATTATTACAGTTTTTAAATAATGACAGCAATAACAAACGAGAGCAAGATATCAGAAGTAGAATTAGATACTGATTTAGGTTATGGTAAGCTCTTTGCTATTTTAATTCGTCGGCGCAACTGGTTTTTGGGCATTTTAGGTGGAACTTTATTGTTAGCGGCAGTGTTCGCTTTAACTAAAGAATCTGTTTACGGAAGCTCTTTTCAATTATTAATTGAGTCTGTATACCGGAGCAAGGAATCGGATCTACAGAAAAACGTTTATGAGGAGCTAAATGTAGAAGTAGAAAACTACGCTACTCAACTAGAAGTGATGCGTAGTTCGGAGTTATTAGCAAAAGCCAGAAAAGCCTTAAGATCCCAATATCCTAATTTAGATTTAGAGACATTAGAAGATAACTTTGTTATTTCTCAAGTCCAAGGAGATGACTACGAAGACGATCGCGTCAAAACTACGGTTTTTGAAGCTGAATATACCGATAACGATCCTCGAAAAACCAAACAAGTATTAGAAACAATCATTCAAGTCTATCAAGACTATACCCTCGAACAACAGCAAGAAAGACTATCTCAAGGACTATCCTTTATTGATGCCCAACTACCCATTGCTCGTCAAAAAGTAACCGAAGCAGAAAATGCTCTAGAAAATTTTCGTAAAACTAATAATCTCATCGATCCCGTACAAAGAGCCAGCAGCGCGGCATCAGATCTCAAAGACATTCAGGCTCAAAAGCGCCAGGTTCAAGTAGATTATCAAAATGCTCTCGCTCAGTACAATGCTTGGCAAAAGCAGCTAGAACGTTCTTCTCAGCAAACTTCGGTTGCAGCTCGTCTGAGCCAGTCTTCTCGCTATACAACTCTATTAGAAGAGATGCAGAAAACGGAATTGGCTCTTAACGCCAGACAAGCTAGATTTAAAGCGAGCGATCCTGTAGTGCAAAACCTTGAAGAACAACTACAAAAAGAACGCTCTATGTTAAAAGCAGAAGCTCAAAACATTTTGGGGACTGCTCCTGAAAATTTGAATCTAACACAAGTCAACTTAATGAAAGAGGGACAACTAGGTGATAATGACTTACAATCGGCAAATCAACTAGCGAATTTAGAAATTCAATTAGACTCTCTTAAAGCTAAAGAAAAAAGTTTAAATGCAGCCGAAGAAAAACTTCAACTAGAAATAGATCGTTTTCCCAGTTTAATTGCCGAATACAATCGTTTGAAACCAGAAGTTGATGTACGCAGAGACACAATAAATGAACTGTTAACAGCTCGACAAAAGCTAGGTATTGAAATAGATCGCGGTGGTTTAAAGTGGCAGGTGGTAGAAGCACCGGCCCTCGGAGAAGATGAAACTTCTAGCAAACTAAAAACATTGTTAGCAGGTTTAGTGGTTGGCTCATTTTTGGGAATTGGCGCAGCTTTAGGCAGAGACATCCTAGATGACACAGTGCATAGTCCCCAACAGCTAGAACAAGAATCCGCTCAAACTTTGTTGGGTGTAATCCCCGAACTACCTACCGATAATATCAACCAGGAAAACTCAGAGCTATTACTAAATCAGTTTAGCGATCGCGATCGTTCAATAGAACAAACCATTTATCTTAGACCCCTCAGAGAATCTTTGGATTTGATTTATCAAAATGTCAAGCAGCTAAGTTTGAATAAAAATCAATCATTACTAATTACTTCTATCGAATCAGGGGCAGATAGCTTAACCTTGATGTTGGGCTTGGCATCAAGTGCAGTACGTACTGGTCAAAAGGTATTGCTAATTGATACTAACTTCCGCTTTCCTAGTCTTCACCAAAAGTTAAAGGTAAGTAATGAACGAGGATTATCAGAAGTCTTGACGGGGGAAGTTACTGATGCCCATATTCAAACAGTTTCACTACTAAACGAAGAAATTGATGTTTTGACCGCTGGTTCTAATGTAGGCGATCCAGTTAAGTTGCTTAGTTCCTCTCGAATTACAGAATTAATGTTCGCTTTTAAACGTAACTACAACTTAGTACTATTAAGTTCTCCTCCTGTTTTAGGCTATGTTGATATGCTGCAAACTGCCCAATATTGTCAGGGAATAGTTTTAACGGAAAAAATTGATCGCATTACTAAATCCAAGTTATCACAAGCCAATACTCTTTTGAGCCAGTTCAATGTATTAGGAATTGTTGCCGATGGTGGCGAAGCTAGCGAAGCTAAATTGCGAACAATATACCAACCACAATGGGAATCGATGCTCCAAGAGCTTCCTTCTGCTGACGCGAATTAAACCATTTCTTTGCGTTTCTTGTTCTTTATTTCAACTAAGCAATTAATTTTACACCGATCGCTTAACTATAATATTCCAAGTATTCATAACCAGAAAACACTCAATATTACATGCTCTTTTAATAATTAAATGATTCGTATTTTATTAGTAGACTACCAAGATATTTTGTGTGAGACCTTAAAAACTTCACTAGAAACCGAACCAGATTTACAAATAGTTGGACGGGCAAATAACGCTGAAATAGCCTTGGAAAAAACTGCCATACTGCGCCCAGATATTGCCTTGATTGATATTAATATGCTAGTCATAGATGGATTGACTGCAACCAAGAAAATTGTCCAAAATTTCCCTGAAACCAAAGTTATTATTCTCGGCGGTAGTGAACAAGAATCTTATCGAAGTAGTGCAATGAACGTTGGGGCAAATAGTTATATTTCTAAAACTGCCAAGGCAAAGGAGATTATTGAGCAAATTCGTAAAGTTTATCGAGAAAGTCATATTGGATCACCAGAATTAAAACTATCAGAAACCATAATCCAGCTTAATCCAGCCAAACGACAAATCCAAAGTTATGTACAACAATCACACCAAAAATTTAATCAATTTGAACATACAGAAGCAGAAATAAAACAACATTTTGGTAGGCTAAAAAATGAACAACGAGAAGTATTTCAAGAGATTATTAATTTTAAATCAAATGTCGAGCCTTTGCTCGATGATCTTCGCAAAACATCAAAAGAATGCAAACAACACTCAACAGAGATAAGCCGGCTTCAAACTTTAGTAGAAGGACAATTATCTTATATTCATGATTTAAACAAGCGGATTAAATATTTTCGCAGATATATGGTAACTGTTTCTGTTGTTGCTGTAATTGCTTTAATTATTGCAGTCATCAGTTTACTATTTTAAATGTTAATCTAAATTAATGAACTTCAATCCTTTGGTCAGTATTTTAATTAACAACTATAACTACGATCGCTATTTGGCATCGGCAATTGATAGTGCTATTAATCAAACCTATCCTCATGTTGAAATAATTGTGGTCGATGATGGTTCTACTGATAATTCCCGACAAATAATTGGAAGTTATCAAAATAGTATTACTGCGATTTTCAAAGCAAATGGTGGACAAGCTTCGGCAATAAATGTGGGATTTGCTGCCAGTAAAGGAGAAATTATTTGTTTATTAGATGCTGACGATTTGTGGCTGCCATCAAAAGTAAAGCAAATAGTTACAGCTTTTAATAATTATTCCCAGGCTGCGGTGGTATACCACAAAGTTCAAAACATTAATTCAACCGATAAACCTATCGGAAAACCTTGGCCACCCTATAAACCTATTGTAGGAAATATTAGTCAGTTAGTAAATAAATCTGGCGGTTGGTGGCCTTTTCCTCCTTCTACGGCATTAAGTTTTTCTCGTCAGTTTCTTACCGCAGTAATGGATATACCCGAAGCAGAATATCGACTTTGTGCAGATGCTTATTTAGCAGATCTCGCTCCTTTTTTGGGCGAAGTAGTTGGCATAGATTTAGTTTTATCCCAGTTTCGCATTCATGATTCAAATAACTGGAGTAAAGAAGATAATCAATGGCAACGGGCGGTTGAATACGATCGCCTGAGAGTTAATACTGTAAACCACATCTTAAATAAACATAATCTAGACTTCAAAATTAGTTTGAGCGATCGCTGGCCCTATCAGTGGTTGCAGTACAAATTAGGCAAGCAACATAATTTGTGGAAATTAAGCCGTTTGACCTGGCAAAATTCGTGGGAACATAGACCAGTATCTAAACTTAAAACCTTAATTAAACTATGGTTAGAAAACTTGGGAATAGGTTCTTCGAGATTGTAGTCCAATCAAATTAAATTTATTTAACTATGTCCAACTCCAAGATGGAATTTTTATTTGATGGCTGCTTAAACTCAATTTAAATTCAAAATCCAATTTCTATTTTATTACTCTTCAGTTTTATTTCCCAACAAGTCTAATATTTCTCTTTTTATGTATAGTTTAATAAAAAAAAATAAATTCTGGCAGGATAATTACCTTCTTTTTCGAGAATTTAAACACTTTCGCTCCATAGCTATTGCTGCTCTAATTACAACTTTGCTTGCCTCTATTCTAGAAGGTGCGACTGTTGGTCTAATTGCTTCTTTTCTACAGGTTTTAACGGACCCACAAAATCCTCCTTTGACAACTGGAATTGAATGGTTCGACACGAGTTTATTAGCTACTAAAGCATCCCCAACAGGTCGTATCTATCGTTTATCAGCCTTAATCATCGTAATTATTTGGTTGCGAGCAGTCTTGACTTATTTAGGAAGATACTACTCCAAATTAGCTCAAGCTAATTTATGCGATCGCCTCCGTAAGCGATTATTCGAGCAGCTTCAAAGCTTGAGTTTAAAGTATTACACGACCAGCCATTCGGGAAATATTTTTAACACTCTGACCAATGAAATTAATCAAGTCAAACAAGCGTTTGAAGTATTTTGTGACCTGATTACCAGAGGGTCTACATTGCTAGCTTATATAGCTGCTATGTTTTGGCTATCTTGGCAACTTTCTTTGGGAACAATTGCTTTATATGGTCTTTTATCAGTGGGACTATCATCGCTAATTGGTCGTGTTCGCGAGGCAAGTTTCGCCGTACCCAAAGCTAATGCACAGTTTGCTTCAACTGCTATTCAATTTATTAACGGTATTCGCACCGTCAAGGCTTCAGCAACTGAAGATTTTGAACGTCAACGGTTTTATCAAACTAGCGATCGAATAGTCAAAACAGAGGAACGAGTAGCCTCTATATCATCATTGGTGTATCCCATAGCAGATGCAGTTGCAAGCAATATCTTGATTCTGATGGTAGTGATTGCCTTTAGTTTCATGATTTCTGAAGGCAACTTAGAGGTTTCGTCTCTGCTAGCATTTATGTTTGTCTTGTTTCGGATGATGCCTTTGGTAGGTCAAGTAAATGCTATGAGAGAAAATCTCAGCCGTTTTCAAGGTTCTATCAATGATATCCAAAAACTTCTTAGAAGAGATGATAAGCCTTACTTAGATAACGGTAGCTTAAAATTTTCAGGATTAAAACAGGGTATTAATTTCTCTGGAGTAGATTTTGGTTACGAGTCAAATAATTTAATACTCAAAGAAATCGAACTCAGTATAGAAAAAGGTAAGGTCACAGCTTTAGTAGGCGCATCTGGAGCTGGAAAAAGTACCTTAGCAGATCTAATTCCTCGCTTTTACGATCCTACGGTAGGGTCAGTTTTATTAGATCGAGAAGATTTGCGGAACTTTGATATTACTACGGTAAGACAAAAAATGGCGATTGTTAGCCAAGATACCTTTATTTTCAATGCTTCAGTTGGAGATAATATTGCCTATGGTCTAGAAAAAATCTACGAAAAAGATATTTGGCAAGCAGCACAACAGGCACACGCACTTGAATTTATTGAAGAGTTACCAAATGGTTTAGATACTGTATTAGGAGATCGAGGAGTTAGACTTTCGGGAGGACAACGCCAACGTATTGCGATCGCTAGAGCTTTGCTGCGAAATCCTGACATCTTAATTTTAGATGAGGCAACTAGTGCCCTAGATTCTATAACCGAACAGTTAATCCAAGAATCTTTAGAAAAACTGTCTAAAGGCAGAACAGTAATTGCCATTGCCCACCGATTATCTACTATTGCCCGAGCGGATAAAGTCGTGGTTCTAGAACAAGGCAGAATTGTCGAACAAGGAGGATATAAAGAGCTATTAGTAAAGCAAGGGGCGCTGTGGAAATATCATCAAATGCAGCATCAATCAGAATACACAAATAAATAAATTATAGTTTTTTAGTTTGGGTAGAATAATCACATGAAAATATACATATTGCCCGATATCGACGATCCAAAAAAGACACAATATCTTCAAGAATTAGCTTCTATTGCTCAACCTAAAATCCATACTATTGTCGACAATATAGAGCAGGCTGATATTATCATCATTACACACGCGCATTTAATGAATTCGTCTTTGAAAAGATTTTTAACCAAGCATTTAGATAAATGTTACGTAATAAATAATGTAGACGATCCCCTATTTTTTCTGTCAGGTTTGTATATAAATGCGAATAAATCTTTCTCTTTTTTACATAAACCTCTCATGCGGGGATGCGCTTATCTATACGAGCTTTACCAAGGAAATCAAAATCGCAACCAATTTATAAATTTTTCTCACGATGCTAATTTAAACAAAAAATATTTATTTTCTTTTATTGGCGCTTCAACTTCTTGGACTAGAAAACGTTTGCTAAAGTTAAACTTCCAACGTGATGATATTTTAATACGTTGTACAAACAAATACAATCACTGGAATGTCAATCAACAAAATCGTAAAGAGATGCAAAAAAATTATGTTGACATAATTCAAAAGTCAAAATTTGCTGTGTGTCCCAAAGGCGCGGGTTTGGGATGTATCAGACTTTATGAGGTGATGAAACTAGGAGTAGCGCCAATTATTATCTCAGACCAATGGTTTTTACCAATGGGACCTAATTGGAATAGTTTTGTAGTGTTTGTCAAAGAATCTGAGATAAAAAATATCGTTGAAATAGTTGAAATGCATGCCTCTGAATATGAAGAAAGAGGTCGTTTAGCAAGAAAAACTTGGGAAAAATACTTTTCAGACGTGGTTGTGTTCAACCAATGTATTGAGGTAATTGAAGACTTAAAACAAAATAGAATAGCCATTTTAGATAGATTGTTTTTTTATAGCTATCCAATAATTTTAACTGCTCACAATCTGAAAAAAAGATTTATGACTTTTGTAAAAAAGACTATTCTCAGAATCTCATCTAAATTAAAAATTACTTTTGCTTATCAATTAAGAAGTTTTTAAATTGAAATAAGCAAAAGTAATAGTTAACATTGAAAAATTTTTTTGCTATTTTAGCGATCAACGATTTTCTGAATAAAGCATTTGAATAGCAAAGATAAACACAAATTACTGTGGCTATTAATAGATTTATCAAATAATAAAGGAAAATAATTATGGAGCAAGTTAAAATTAGCGTTGTTATTCCTACCTACCATAGGAATGATTTGTTAGCCAAATGTTTAAATTGCCTTGCACCTGGAGTTCAAACACTGCCAGCCGAGAAGTATGAAGTAATCGTGACTGATGACGGCTTTAAAACAACTGCTGAGGAAATGATTCGTAATCGCTATTCTTGGGTCAAATGGTTAGCTGGTCCCCGTAAAGGAGCGGCAGCAAATCGTAACAATGGAGCAAAATATGCTAAAGGTTCATTTATTGCCTTTACTGACGATGATTGTTTACCCAGTTCCTCGTGGCTGTCTTCATTCTACTCGGCATTGACTCCCCATATTCAGGTTTACGAAGGCAAAACTACTTGCGAGACTGGAGTTTGTTCCCCTATGGAGGAAGCTCCAGTTAATCTCACAGGAGGTTATTTATGGTCATGTAATATGCTCGTCAAAGCTAGACTTTTTCAAGAAATAAGTGGTTTTGATGAAAAATTTCCCTATCCTTATATGGAGGATGTTGACTTCAGAGAACGAATTAAAAAAGCGGGTTTGACCTTCTTATTTATTCAAGATGCCATAGTCGATCATCCTCCAAGAAGAAGACTTTGGGGCGATAAACTAGGAGCATCACAAGAAAGTCTTGTATATTACTGGCGATGCAAAAAGAAGAAGAAATTTTTTAAAGTCCAACTGATAAGAAACATTTTAAGCTATCGTATTAGGGCTATTTTAAACTTTGGGTTTTCTCTAGATTCTTTGAAAGCAGTAACTTCAATGATTGTAGAAATTTCGTATATTATTTCCCATATGAATCAATGGCAAAAAAAATATCCACTTGAGTAAGATACGATCTTCTTTCTGGCAACCTACATTAATAGCAACAACTCAATCGTAGTTTAATAGTATTATTGAGCTGACGTAAATTTAACTTATTGTTTTGAAAGACTATAGCTTTTATAGCAAAGATTTAGGATGCGCGAACCAATAAATTAATACCAGCTTATCCGCCATATAAAACAATGCACATACTTCTTTCCATTCATCATTATCTTGACCCCAATGCAGGTGCTCCTGGCGTCACTTTAAAACTAGGACAAGAATATCAAAAAGCTGGACATCAAGTTAGCTATTTTTCTTTGGACAATTTACCTTCTAGGCTGCCAGGAATTATTAAGGCAATCGTTTTTCCCTATTGGCTAGCTATTCATCTGTTATTTCACTATAAGAAACAACCTATTGATGTAATCGATGCCTCTACGGGAGATGCTTGGTTTTGGGCAAAGCTGTTTCGTTATTTTAGCCATAATAAAATCGTTCTAATTACTAGAAGTCATGGCTTAGAACACAGCATGCACATAGAAAATTTAGAAGAATCAGCAAGAGGCAATCTAAATTTAAGTTGGAAGTATCCGCTATATCATGGGGGCTTTCGTCTCTGGGAAGTGAAGAGTTCAATTAAAGATGCCGATTTAACTTTGATGTTAAACAGTCGCGATCGAGATTATGCCGATTGCGAATTAGAAATTGCCTCAGAAAAATTAACCATCGTGCCTAATGGTATTCCCGAAGAATTTATCAATCTTCCTTGGGAAAATACACTTATGTCTCCTAAAGAGACGATCCGTATTGCTCAAGTAGGTAGCTTTATCGATCGCAAAGGAATTAAGTACAGTATTCCAGCTTTGAATCATATTCTCGATCGCTTCGACAATGTAGAAATGACTTTTGTGGGTACTGGTTGCGCTGAAGATCTAATTTTATCAAATTTCTCTGCCGATATCAGACATAAAATAAAAGTCGTTCCTCATTACAATCATCAAGCTTTACCAAATTTGCTCAAAGCTCATCACATCAAACTATTTCCCAGTTTGTCAGAAGGATTTAGTCTGGCTTTAGTAGAAGCAATGGCTTGTGGTTTGGCACCAATCGCCAGCTCTAATTTAGGTTTAACAGAATTATTAACAGATCGTCATAATAGTATTTCAATTCCTTCACGAAATAGTAAAGCAATAGAGGATGCCTTGGAAAAATTAATTCTTAATCGCTCTGAGTTAGATCGAATTAGACGAAATGCTTACCAAACAGCTCAAGATTATAACTGGGTAAACATAGCTCACAAAAATTTGGCATTATATCAAAAACTTCATCGGCAAAAGAAAGCGGAAAAAGCTTTAGATAGTTCGGAGGCAGCTAACTAAAATGCGATTTTATATTTGTATCACTACAATTGATGCAGTAGATTCTTTAAAAGAATGTTTGGAAGCAATCTGGCACTCAAGTATTAAGCCACACTGCGTAGTTGTATCAGATGATTCCTCAGCACCAGAAATACAAAAGCAAAATCAAGATTTAGTAAAACAATATCTTCATACAAACTATGTGGTTGGTTCTCATGCTGGTGTGTGTGCAAATCGTAATTCTGCCCTAAGACGATTAACTAGTTTAACCAAGACCGATTTAATTGCTTTTATAGATGATGATATAGTGATCGATCGCGACTTTATCAAAAACGCCTTAGCCATATACCAAAATCTTACTTCTGAAAGAGAGAAAACTTTTTTAACAGGAGGTATGCCTACAAAACTTTCTTTTCGAGGTTACTTTAGTCCTAGCGATTTGCCTTTGTGTGTAAATCTCCATACAGCAGTGTTTACTGCTGCTTTTTTTAAAACTGAAAAATGGGATGAAAACATTTTTTTTGGCTATGAAGATGCTTTACTTTGTTTAAGAGCAATTAAGCATGGTTATCGAATCTTGCATTGTCCAGAGCTTAAGACAACTGATACTCGTGTTGCTAAAAGTAGCCTCACCCTAAAAAAGATAGGTAAGCTTACAGAATACCATTTATACATAGAAGCTGGTCGTCTATATGTCGGTATCCAACGCTACAAGAATATAAATCCGAATCCAATAAAACTAAGATTATTCTTAATAATTTATTATATTCATATGACTATTTATTTGATAAAAAATAGAGCTTTGAGAGGTTGGTTAAAAATTAATTACTATTCTAAAAGCAAGCATTTTTTAAAATAAAGCTTTTTAGTTTCTTAAATATTCAAACATAAATCTATTTTAGTAAATACGTGAAAATAACTGTCATCATCCCTACTTATCGTCGTGCAGTAGATTTAAATCGCTGTTTGACAGGATTCAAAAAACAAGTGCGACCTGCCGATGAAATATTGGTAGCTGTTCGAGATACCGATAGCTCGACTTGCGAATTTCTGAAGACTTTTGATTCACAATCCCTACCTCTAAAGATTTTAACGGTCAAAGTGACTGGGGTAGTTGCTGCCATGAATGTAGGTCTAGATTCTGCTACGGGTGATATTGTTAGCTTTATTGATGATGATGCCGTACCTCATGTCGATTGGTTGGCTAAAATAGAGGCTTATTTTTTGGCTGATGAGGAAATAGGTGGGGTAGGCGGTCGCGATCGCATATATCAAGACAATCGGTTAGTAGAAGGTAGAGAACCAGTTGTAGGAAAGCTGCGTTGGTTTGGCAGAATGATTCCATACCATCATATAGGAGTAGGACCCAAGCGTGAAGTCGACATTCTCAAAGGAGTCAACATGAGCTATCGACGCACAGCGATCGGCGATCGACATTTCGATAAACGGATGAAGGGGACTGGAGCGCAGGTACATTTTGAAGTGGCTTTTTGTCTGAGTCTTAAACGTGCTGGCTGGAAATTAATTTACGATCCTCAAATTCTGGTCGCTCACTATTTAGCACAGCGTTTTGATGAAGACCAGCGCCAGCAAGTTAATCCCATTGCATACTCCAATAGCGTACACAATCAAACTCTAGCGATACTAGAACACTTTTTACCCCCCCAAAGAATCATATTTGCTCTGTGGTCAATTTTTGTCGGCACAAGAGGAGCTTATGGGATAGGTCAACTATTTCGATTTTTACCTACAGAAGGTACATTAGCCTGGAAAAAATGGTTACTTTCAATGCAAGGTCGCAGACAAGGATGGTTAACTTGGCAGGAAAGTAATCGCTTAAAATCCAACTCTACTACCTTGAGTAAGGAGATAATGCGGTGAGTTATCAGCCAAAACTTTCAAGTAATATTTCTGGTAGTAATTTTTTCTTTAAACTCACGCCCATAAAAGCTTGGAAAGCACTATTGTATCTCGCTTTGGCAATCTCGATTGGTTTGTTAATAGGCGGTAGCGTTGCCATAATTACTTTTCCAGTGGGTTCTCTTGCCGTAGGATGGTTGCTCTATCGTCGCTATCCCTTATTTTACTGTAGTTTTACCTTGTGGATGTGGTTGGTCGGTCCTTTAATTCGCCGTATCATCGATTTTCGTTGCGGTTATCTAACTCCTGGATCCTGGCAGCTTACACCGCTGTTAGTTACCTCGATTTCTATCTTAACCATAATAAAACACACGCCTAAAGCCCACAAACAGGGGGGCTTACCTTTTGTTATTCCAGCTGCTTGTAGCCTGTATGGTTGTTTATTATCCATCATCAATGATGGATTTTCCGCTCGACTGATAGTAGTTTTTCTTGGTTGGTTAGTCCCTGTTGTCTTTGGCTTTCATATATTCATACACTGGCAAGATTATCCAAGTTATCGCCAAAATATTCAGCGCACCTTCCTCTGGGGCGTATTATTTATGGGATTTTATGGCATTATCCAATATGTATTTGCACCACCATGGGATTGCTTCTACCTTATAGAACATATGAACCAGGGTTTTGCCACAGCGTCATCGAGTTTTGGCATTCCCGAGCCTTTTGGTATTAGAGTGTTTAGCTCTATGACTTCTCCTCAAGATTTTGCTGCTACAATGACGGCAGGTTTGATTTTATTATTTTGTATTCGGGGAAATCAGCAAGCATTGGCAGGTGGATTTGGTTATTTATCATTTTTACTTTCTCTAGCGCGTTCTGCTTGGATAAGCTGGATAGTAAGCATATTAGCTTATTTCCGCGTCCTTAAATCTAATTTGCAAATACGCATGATGGTTGGAATAATGGTAACTGCACTACTGATCGTACCTATTGTTAGAATAGAACCATTTTCTACCGTAATTGGCGATCGCATAACATCTCTAACTAACGCGGATAGTGATGGTAGTTATCAATCGAGATTGGAAGCTAACAATGTTCTAATAGGTCATGCAATAACCGAGTTTGTCGGTCAAGGAATTCAACATCCCAGCCCAAATATAAAATTAAACAACGATTTTGTAATTGGTGATAATAATATATTGCTGCTTTGGTTTGCCCTTGGTTGGACGGGAGCATTACCCTATACATTAAGCATAATGACACTTATTTTCCAGATTCGGCAAATATGTATGAGGAATAGCGATCTTGTATTGCATGCAGTTTATGCAGTTATTTTGGGGCTTTTATCTCAAATATTCTTTAAAACCATAACAGATGGAGCGATGGCAATAATTTTATGGGGGTTTATCGGCATAGGAAACTCGGCTCGTAATTACTATTTATTTCAAAATCAACTACAAAAATCTTCAAATCGTCTCGGCTAAAACAAATTTATGTGTAGCAAACATCGATCGAATTGATAGTCGGCAGCCGTTTCCTTGCTGCGCTGATAGCTGGGCAAAGCCTTTTATTTTGGATAGTTTTTTTAGATGAAAATTAGAAAGATTGTAGCTTTGGTATTAATATTTTTGCTGACAGCAAGTTTAGTATTAAGTCGTAACATCAAAGCTATTAGTTCTCCCAAAGAAAATTATCAGATTCAAGCCAAGCCATCGGATAATTTTGTTGAGTCTTTGGGAATTAATACCAAATTTGGTTTTTGTCCTGGTAATCTCTGCGATAATTATTCAAAGGTTAAAGCTTTGTTAGCCGAACTAGGCATTCGCTACATTAGAGATATACCCTATCCTGAATCCTGGCGTAAAAGAAGCGATCTTTATGAAGATTATGGTATTCGTATGCTGGCGGAAACTGGTCGTATTTGGGGAGGACCATTAGATTCGACCAAAATTCCCACCCAACTCGATGCTATTAAATTTTGGGGAAAAGCGATCTCTGGCATAGCTGGTGCGAATGAATATGATAGTTCATACTTTCACTCCTGCAAAGAATCTGAAGGCTGCGATCCCAACTGGTCTGAAGAAAGCTGGTCACAAAGTTATCGTGAATACCAACAACGATTATACGCTCTAGCAAAAGCAGAGCCTGAACTAAGAGATCTTCCTGTAGTCATGGGTCCTATGGCAGAATTAAATAGTTTAGAACAAGTCGACGATCTTAGCGATAGTTGCGATAAAGGAAACGACCATCCTTATGCGGGTTGGGGTAAGCCATCTCAGGAGTCAGGAGCGGGAGAAAAAAGCTTTAGATCGATCGACGAAGTAGTAGCGAAAGTTCAACAAGTTTGTCCAGGTAAGAAACTGTGGATTACTGAAACAGGATATAACCAAGAATCGATAACTCCCCAAGCTCAAGCTAAATACTTACCACGAATTTATGCTAACTACTATCTACAGGGTCAGATTGAAAAAACTTTCCTGTTTGAATTACTCAATGCAATTGGAACTGAAACATCTTTTGGAATAATCAATACCGATCTTCAGCCCACACCTGCTTATTATGCCATCAAAAATATGATTTCTCTGTTAAAAGAGGCGAATTGGAATCAGAAAACGCAATCTTGGCAATATCCCGATTTTGAGCCTAGTTCTCTCGAACTTACCTTTGAAGGTGATAATAGCGATCTTAAACATTTACTACTGCAAAAAAGCAATGGAACTTTTTATCTGCTTATCTGGCAAGAAGTTTATGTCTATGATTCTCGACTAGATAAAGATATACTAAATCCAGACCGTCCAATAAAACTCAAACTCGATGGAGAAGTTATTGAAAAAGCCAACAAGCACCTTTTATACAATGAAAGCGATCCATCTAAGATAGTTCCCTTAAAGACGTGGACAAATGTATCGAGCCTCATGCTAGATGTACCCGACCATATATTAGTATTAGAATTTACGCTAAAAGATTAAATAAAAATTGTACTAAAGTACAAAATTATTGAAATGAAGCTTTTAATTATTAGTCATTCCTGTGTTACTCCAATTAACCAACAGTTTTACGCCGAACTAGAACGACAAAATAATTGGCTAATAACTATCGTAGCTCCTAATAATTGGAAAACTGAGTACGGTAAGGTTTTAAGCTTAGAACCCTGGTCCGATTATCAAGGAAAACTAGTGGGTATTCCAGTTTTGTTATCGGGAAATATTCCCCTGCATATTTACCGTTCCACATTTATTCGCTTATTAAAAGAACTAAAACCTGACTTTATCTACGTTCATCAAGAGCCTTACGCCATTCAAACCGCTCAAGTCTATTTAGCAAATAGCTTAACTATTAATAAACCGATCGCTTTTTTTACTTGGCAAAATATTTATAAACGATATCCCCTAATTTTCGATCAAATTGAAAAATTTACCTTAAAAAATAGCAGCGTTGCTTTTACGGGTTCTCGTAGTGCTGAAGAAGTTTTAAGAAAAAAAGGTTTTCAAGGAAACTGTATTATGCTACCTTCAGGAATTAATACAGACATTTATACTGATTCTCATGAAGCTCAAACATTAAAAGAAACTTTACGGAAAACCAGAAGTGAAGTGATTATCGGCTATCTGGGTCGAATTGTTGTCGAAAAAGGTCTCAAAACCTTATTGCAAGCTTTGCATAAGATTAAAGAACTTCCCTGGCAACTAGTCATGGTTGGTACTGGTGAGTATGAAACTGAGTTCAAACAAATTGCACGAGAGCTTCAAATCAACCACAAAATCAACTATCTAGGATATGTCCCTCACACCAAAGCTCCTCTTTATCTTTCAGCCTTTGATTTATTAGTTTTACCCTCAGAAACACAACCTAATTGGAAAGAACAGTTCGGTCGTGTAATTATTGAATCAATGGCTTGCGGTACACCAGTAATCGGTTCAAATTCTGGAGAAATTCCTTATTTAATTGAAGCTACTGGCGGTGGCTTGACATTTCCCGAGGCGCAACCTGAAGCCTTAGCACGACAATTAAGTAAGTTAGTTGAAGATCGAGATCTACGCTCGGATCTCGGTCAAAAAGGTCATCAAGCAGTAGTAGAAAATTATACTAATAGCACATTAGTCCGAGGTTTTGCTGCGACTATTGAAAAAGTGGTAGAAGCAGAGAAAAAGTGAGACGTACTACTATAAAATAATTAGATCTGCTCGGTGTACAAAAAGTGAGGGTTTCAATTGAGTTATGCCTTTAACCTTACATAAGCCAGTAAAAACCTCAATACATATTGAGAAATAACTAAGATTTCAATAAGGCAATAATAGATGAAAATTTTGTTTTTAGATCAAAGTGGCAGTTTAGGCGGAGCAGAATTATGTCTTCTGGATCTTGCTAAATTTTATCAAGATTCTTGTCTAGTTGGTCTATTTGTTGATGGTTCGTTTAAAGAAGCTTTGGATAACCATCAAATTGCCGTTCGCATTTTGTCAACTCAGCAACTGGGAATCCGCAAAGATAGCAATTTTTGGCAAAGTATTAGTAATGTCGGGCAAATTATCCCTTTAATTAACAAAGTTATTCAACTTAGTCGCACTTATGACTTAATCTACTCTAATACTCAAAAAGCATTAGTTGTCGGTGCGATCGCTAGTTTTCTTACTAAAAAACCTCTAATTTATCATTTACACGATATTCTCTCGACCGAGCATTTTAGTCGCACTAATCAACAAATAGCAGTATTCTTTGCTAATCGCTTTGCTTCATTAGTTGTTGCCAACTCTCAAGCTAGCAAAACTGCTTTTATCACCGCAGGAGGAAAAGAGGAATTAGTTGAAGTAGTTTATAATGGCTTCGATCTAGAACAATATCAGATCGATGAATATCGCGTTAGCCAATTGAAACACCAGCTTAGTTTAGAGGGGCAATATATCATCGGTCATTTTAGCCGTCTCTCTCCCTGGAAAGGTCAGCATATTTTAATCGAAGCACTCACCCATTGTCCCCAAGCTACAGCAATTTTGGTGGGGGATGCCTTGTTTGGAGAAGAGGAATATGTAAAGCAATTACACGAACAAGTAGAGCGATTGCAATTAGGCGATCGCGTCCGTTTTCTGGGCTTTAGGACGGATATTCCCGAGCTAATGTCAATGTGCGATCTAATCGTTCACACTTCCACTGCCCCCGAACCTTTTGGACGAGTTATTGTCGAAGCAATGCTTTGTGGTAAACCGATTGTAGCTAGCGCAGCAGGAGGGGCAATAGAGTTAATCCAAAACAACCATACAGGATGGTTGACGACCCCAGGAAATATTTTGCAGCTAGCAGAAATTATCAATCAATGTTTTCAACAACCTGATATAACTAAAAAGATTGCCCAAGCTGGAAAAATTGCTGCTATCCAACGTTTTAAATTATCTGCAATCGAACAGCAAATTGACAATTTATTATGCCAAAAGATAAATAATTAAATTTAATTTTAAGAAAAATATTTCAAAGTCTTATTTTAAATTGTTTTAGCTGTTTAAGTGTACATTATCTTTAAAAGTTTTCTCTTTAATCTTGTCAAAATCTATTAATAAAGACATAATAGTGATGATTTTGTGGGGATTAGATGATCTGCCCGACATTACTATTTCTTGACAGCAAATTCTTTTGCAGCTAAAGGAGATAAATACTAATGAAAATTAGTAGAATGCTTAGGCCAATTGTCTTGCTGATAATTACAGCAAGTTTGATAATAAAGCTAAATGTTAATGCAGCTAATGTAACCGAAACCTTCAACGTTAAAGCTAAATCTTCTGATAGTTTTGTCGAGTCTGTGGGCATCAATACTAAATTCGGTTATTGTCCAGGTCGTCTTTGTGATAATTATTTAGAGGTTAAAGAATTATTAGCAGAGTCAGGAATTCGCTATATCCGAGATATACCCTATCCTGAACCTGGGCGCATCCGAAAAGATATCTATAAAGATCTTGGTATTAGAATGGCAGCAGAAATTGTACGTACCTGGGGACAACCTTTAGACAAAGAGAATATAATCTCTCAACTAATTGCTATCAAAAAATGGGGCAAAATGATTGTTGGTATTATCGGGATCAATGAATACGATAATCCTGTAATTCATTCCTGTGAAAAAACAAAAGGTTGCGATCTTGATTGGTCGGAAAAAAACTGGCCAGAAAAATATACTCGCTTTCAGAAAAAAGTTTATCAAGCAGTAAAAAGCGATCGCAATTTACAAGATATACCTGTAGTATTGGGTCCAATGGCTTATCTAAATAACATCAAAAAAATAGGTGATGTTAGTCATAGTTGCGACAAAGGTAACGATCATTCTTATCCAGGTGCGTGGAGTAAGCCATCTCAAGAATCAGGCGGCGCGGGGAATAGAAGTGGTTCTAGACCTATAGATGAAGTAGTGGCAATAGTGCAGCAAGTTTGTCCCGATCGAAAACTGTGGATTACTGAAACGGGATACAAATCAGGAATTGAGGGACAACCAAATAAACATTTGGTAAGTCGTCAAGCTAAAGCAAAATATCTACCACGAATTTATGCCAACTATTTTGAACAAGGAGAGATTGAAAAGACTTTTTTGTTCGAGTTACTCGAACCAACTAATGACAGAACAGCATTTGGTATTGTTGATATTAATCTTGACCCTACACCTGCATACTATGGCATTAAAAATTTAATCTCCTTGTTGGGGGAAGCAACTTGGGATCGTTAAGAACAGATTTGGCACTATCCTACTCAGGAAACTGATTTCTTGAAATATACCTTACATGGAGATCTGCGGGATCTCAAACACTTATTGCTGCAAAAGAGCGATCGAACATTTGATTTACTTATTTGGCAAGAAGTCTATGTTTACGATAACCAACTACATCAGAATATAACTAATCCAGACCGTGAAATTAGACTTCAACTTGATGATGCAACTATTAAATCAGCTAAGACTTACCGTTTATATAATGAAACTGAGCCATCGGCAAAACTATCTCCCCTAGAGACTTGGACTAATGTCTCGAAGCTCTCTCTTGCCGTGCCTGATGACATCTTAGTCGTAGAATTCATGGCATCTACCAAGGGACAATGACTATGAAGATTTTGTTTCTGGATTAAAGTGGTAACTTAGGAGGTGCAGGGTTAAACCTTTTGGATTTGGCAAAGTTTTATCGATCCTCTTGTTTAGTCTGTCTATTTTCTGATGGTTTATTTAAAGGGCGTTGGTGAATGCATAATGTTTTAAACAGAAGCAGGTATAGTTTTGAATCTTAAATAAAATAACAGCAGACGAATAGAATATCTGAGCATATCTAGAGATTTGGAATAACAGAGAGTTTTACGATGTAATCTAGCTAAATAGTAGCGAAGACGAGTATTTTCTCCCTCAACCCTGGTCATATATGTTTTGCTTACCAAATGCTCTTCAGGTTGAATGTACATCGGATAAACTTTCCAACGCAGCGCGTACGCGGACGTGCCTCCAGGCACTAATCCTTTAGGGCAGATCGTCGTCTTCGACGACTGGGACGCGAATGCGTCCGCGTGACATACCAAAAGCTATGCCAGCATTTAACAATCTGCCAAATCTGCTCGAAAGTTTCAGGAGAGCGATCGCCAACACTCCAGAGTATAATTCCCTTCTTCTGGTGATTTACTACTGTCCAAATCCAAAATTTATTCTTTTTGCAACCCACAAAAGTTTGTCCTAAAGGATAAGCTACGCAGGCGTTGGTAAATTAGGGTATGATTTTCTAACAAGAAGATCGCTAATTAAATAGTCAAATAAATCTGAACTTCGATGCAATGTCCTGAATGTCCTAAAGGACTAGCTTCGCGTCGTAAATCAACTCACATCAATAAAAATGGTAAGAAGAAAGGAAAACAAAATTATATTTGTGTTGATTGTCGAAGACAATTTTTAGACCATTATCAAATACAGAGGGGTTACTGCGATAGACTCAAAAGTGAATGTATCAAGATGTACGTTAACGGCTTGGGTTTTAGAGCGCTCGCCAGAGTCAAAGGTATAAGTCACGTCACAGTTCTCAATTGGGTTAAACAAGTAGGAGAATTGTTGCCCAATGCCTACGACCCAGAAACAATTCCACAGGTTGGAGAACTCGACGAACTAGAAACGTTTATAGGTTCAAAAAAAACAAACTCTGGCAATCGACAGCAGTAGATCACTTCAAACCTGAAATTTTGGGTTGGGTTTTAGGCGACCGCAGTTCTAAAACTTTTAAGCCTCTTTGGAAGTTTGTCAAAAAATGGCAGTGTTATTTTTATGTCACAGATGGGTGGAAAGTCTACCCTAAATTTATTCCTGACGGTGACCAAATTATTTGCGACGCGATTGCGTAGCAAGTCGAAGACTCAGCTAGTCCTAAAGGATACCGCTTCGCATATGCTAAAGCATACCGCTTCGCATATCCTTTAGGATAAAACATATATGACCAGAGTTGAGGGAGAAAACAAGAGGTTGAGGCATTATCTTGCTCGTTTGCACCGAAAGACTCTATGCTATTCAAAATCAGAAACCATGCTGCGACATTCAATGAGATTGTTAATTCACTATCTAAAATTCAAAGATGTTCCAGTTCCTTACATTAAAAAATATGCTCTAGTTTAGCGATCACTTTGTCACGTAATCATACCTTCATTTACCAACGCCGCTACGCAAATAGCTCATCTACTTCAGTTATTTCGGGAATTTCCTCGTCTTGAGGCTCGTCAGATAGCTTCTCTCCTTTTTCTTTTACCCAGTTGATAATTGTGGTATGATCTATCTCGGTAACTGTCGCGACGCCCGATTGTGGAAAAATCCCGTAAAGATCGCTTTTGGGGTGCAGTAGAGGATAGAGAAGGTATTCTGCATGGATGCAATAAATTGAGGCAATTATTGATGGAATTGCGATTTTTGGTTAAAACTAAATCTAGTAAAGAGTTAACTAAGGTTGAGCCTCTGGATATTCTTGATTTTCTATTACTAAATAAACCTATTTCTACCGTACGAGTAGTATTCGCTAAATTCTAGTTGATATCTATATTTTGTGCAGGTAAGTTAACACCTGCACAAAAATTTCTCTAGCTTACCAAACCTGTTGTTTAGCTTACGGTGATCGCCAAAAAATCAAAATTGAAATCTTTTCATACTAAATTGAACAAAGAATGTGACACATCTTGTAAGGGTGAACCACCGTTCGACCTTACTCATACAAGATTGGGCAATTGATACGAAAAGTCTAGAGTATTAAAATGAGGTGATGCCAAATGTCATTCGAGAATTTAAAATTGCCACAGGAAAAAATCACTAGAGCAGAAATAGAAGCCAATATTGTTTCTTATGGCAAATACCCTCTTGTTTCTAATTTTGCTCGTACTCGTTTTGAGTTTCAAAGAAAACGATTTGCTTCCACTGAAGCCTTTATTCAATACATCAAGTATCCAGAAAATCATCCTACCGTAGTAAATGCTATGATATATCTTTTTTGCGATCTAGCGAGAGCCAAAGACACAAAATAACGACTTAAAAATCTCAGTGGGAATTAGTAAAATTACTGAAGTTAGCTTGTTTGGCCAGACAGCAAAATAACTCAAAATTGGCGTGAATCATTCCAGTCACAAGATGCCGATTTTAAAGCATTTAGCTTGAACCTGATTAATTTTCCCCACATTGGCCATGGCTTGACAACAAATCGGCTAATTACGCTTTTGGAAAGCAAACTAGATACTTAACGCCAAAAATACTTTGGTTAGCTAAAAATACGTAGTAAATAGCCTGATTCTCTTTAAAATTCTAGGTCACAAATCGGTAATCTAACTGATGAGAATTCGTAAGTGATTGAGTTAGATTAATTGCTTTAAAGAAAAAAGGCTTATTCTATGCAGCGATCGACTATTCAAAGTCAGAAATCAATTTTAGTAGTTGATAATACGCCTAGTAATTTAGGACTTTTATTTCAATATTTAGATAATGCCGAATATAAAGTTTTTGTGGCTCAGACTGAGGAACGGGCATGGCAAATAGCGACATTAGTTGTTCCAGATTTGATTTTGCTGGATGTAATGACCTCAGAAATAGATGATTTTTCGATTTGTGAAAAGCTCAAAACTCATTTTATAACTCAAGATATTCCAGTAATATTCATAACTGCTTTATCCGAAACCAAACCTAGAGTCAAAGGGGTTATGCCTAGGGTAGTTGACTATGTAACTAAACCCGTCGATCCTCTAGAACTATTAGCGCGGATTGAAAACCATCTGACTATTCAAGAGTTGACTCAAGATCTAGCTTTGGCAGTCGAACAAAGACAAATGTTGTTTGAAGTTGTCGATCGCATTCGTCAGTCTTTAGATCTCAAGTCAATTTTTCAGACTGCTACAGCAGAAATTTGCCAGTTTTTAAATTGCGATCGCCTATCTCTAGTCCGCTTAACTCAAAATGATATCACTATTGAATCTCAAGCATTTTCAAGATCTGAGATTTCTAAAAACTTACGCCAGCTTACCATCGAAGATTTCGATCTCAAGACCATAAGTACCGCAATTAAGCCCAGCCAGCTCAGACCTAATGCTAATTTAGACTTAGATTCAACAGACAATAATAAACCTTCACGGTTATTTGTACCAATTTTACTAGACAGTTCAACTAAAGCTAACCAATATCATCCGCTGTGGGGTTGGTTGGTAGCAGAGCGCTGTAGTCCGCAATTATGGCAGTCACAGTCACAAACTTTTTTGCGACAGCTAACTATTCAATTGAGTATCGCGATCGATCAAGGTCTACTCTATCAACAACTACAAAATAGCTATCAGCAACTACAAAGCAAGAATCAACAGCTCAAACAGCTTGCTATTTATGACTCCCTAACTAAAGTCTACAATCGGCGATATTTTCAACAGCAGTTAAATAAAGAATGGCGCAGACTAAGCAGAAATGTATCGCCCCTGTCGGTAATTTTGTGTGATGTTGACTGTTTCAAACTTTATAACGATACTTATGGTCATCAAAAAGGCGATCGCTGTTTACAACAAATAGCAGAAGCTCTAGCTGATACTGTTAGAAGACCTGCGGATATTTTGGCTCGTTTTGGGGGCGAAGAATTTGTTGCTATTTTGCCTGATACAGATCGAGATGGAGCAATTAAAGTAGCAGAAACAATGAGAGTCGCTATTAAACAATTGCATATCCCTCATTGCAATTCTTTAGTCAATTCAATGGTTACAATCAGCGCAGGAGTGGCTACCACTATTCCCAATGCCCAAGATAACGCGAAAATGCTAGTCGAAGAAGCCGATAAAGGATTGTATCTAGCTAAAAGTCGTGGTCGTGATTGTATTGCCGTAGATCGACATCCTCTTGTTTGTGCCGAAAATCGACAAAACAATGACCGGCAGTGGGACAAACGAATTCGTCGCGCTCTAAAAAAAAATCTATTTAGTCTTTATGCTCAGCCGATCACTTCTTTGAAAGAAGACTCCAGGCAGCACTTTGAAATTTTACTGCGGCTACAAGATCGCGGACAGGTTATTGCCCCCAATGCTTTTTTTGATGTTGCCGAACGTAATTCCTTAATGTCTAGTATTGATACGTGGGTAATTAATCAGTTATTAGAACAACTGGCGAATAAAGGCGATCGCTCATATTGGCAAAATTATCAATTTTCCATCAATTTATCGGGAGCATCTCTAAACGATCGCTCTTTTCTGGATTTTCTGTCTCAAAAGCTAACTCAATACCATCTCCCGCCACAGCTTTTTTGTTTTGAAATTACCGAAGCGATCGCTATTACCAATATTGGTCACATCCGAGACTTTATGACCTCTCTCAAGAATTTGGGCTGTAGCTTTGCTCTTGATGACTTTGGCAAGGGAATGTCTTCTCTAACCTATCTCAAAAACCTGCCGGTAGACTACCTTAAGATCGACGGCTCTTTTATTACTGAACTCCATACAGATCGAGTTTCTAAAGTGATGGTGGAAGCAATTAATCACCTAGCGGTAGGCATCGGTTTAAAAACCGTAGCTGAGTTTGTGGAAAATCAGGCGATTTTAGATACTCTACGTCATCTCAAGATCGATTATGCCCAAGGATATCATTTAGGTCGCCCCCAAAAATTTACTGAAATGATTTAAGATTAAACCTTCGATACCGAAACTCGAAACTTCAGAGGCTAAGAGCTAATTGCTAATTGCTAATGCGACGCGAAGCTAGTGCTAAAGCATACCGCTTCGCATATCCTTTAGGGCTAATTGCTACCCTTAACCCAAACTAAGGTTAAAATATCATTCATCATCAATATTGGCTTGAGGAATAGTAAGTGATTGCCGACAGGTTCATTTCTAGATTTTGGGTATTTTTGGGTTTAATAATTGCCATTTCCGCCTGTGGTAGACCTACAGGGACTGGTGGTCAACAAGACAGCAGCACTCTAAAATTACTTTATTGGCAAGCACCAACGATTCTCAATCCTCATCTCTCTACAGGATTTAAAGACGCGGAAGCTAGTCGCATTACTCTTGAACCTCTAGCCAGCTATGATAATCAAGGTAACTTAGTTCCTTTCTTGGCTGAGTCAATACCGACAAAGGAAAATGGTGGTGTGGCTGCGGATGGGAAATCTGTCACCTGGAAACTCAAACAGAATATCAAATGGTCTGATGGTCAACCTTTCACCGCCGAAGACGTAGTTTTTACCTATGAATTTCTCAGCAATCCAGATGTTGGGGCGGTTTCTGCGGGTACTTATGAGGTCGTGCAAAGCGTCGAAGCGATCGATGACTATACGGTCAAAATAAATTTCCAAGAGGTTAATCCTGCTTGGTCATTAGTGTTCGTTGGCGGTGAAGGCATGATCTTACCCAAACACATCTATGAATCCTACAATGGGGCAAATGCCAGGGAAGCATCAGCTAATCTTAAGCCTGTTGGGACAGGAGCTTATCAAGTAGTGGAGTTTCGACCAGGGGATACGGTTATTTATCAACCCAATCCTAAATTTCGTCAAGCAAAGCAGTTAGATTTTGCCAGAATCGAGCTAAAAGGTGGTGGTGATGCAACCTCAGCAGCCAGAGCAGTATTGCAGACGGGAGATGCCGATTTTGCCTATAATCTCCAGGTAGAAGCCCCAGTATTAGACAAATTAGCAGCAGCGGGACAAGGAAAGGTCGTTTCTAACTATGGTGCGCAGATGGAGAGAATAATTATCAACCATAGCGATCCTAATAAAGTTGCCCCGTCGGGAGAACGCTCTAGCATCGAGTTTCCCCATCCTTTTTTGAGCGATCGCTCTGTTCGCGAAGCTCTTGCCTTAGCAGTAGACCAAGACACTATTGCCGAGCAGCTGTACGGCGTGACGGGGAAAGCAACCCCTAACTTTTTGGTCGCGCCACCAGAATATGCTTCACTTAATACCAGCTATGAATATAATCTCGAAAAAGCCCAGCAGCTACTAGACCAAGCAGGATGGAAAGATACTAACGGCAACGGAACTCGCGATCGCGACGGCATAGAAATGCAGATGGTGTTTCAAACTTCGGTTAATCCTTTGCGACAGAAAACCCAAGCGGTAGTCAAACAGGGCTTGCAGTCTATTGGAGTAGGAGTAGAAATCAAAAGCATTGACCCCAGCGTCTATTTTTCTAGTGACTCTAGTAATAACGATACGGTGGAACATTTCTATGCGGATCTACAGATGTATACTACAGGTAATACTAGCCCCGATCCTGCTGCATATATGAATTTTATGACCTGCGCTCAGATTCCCCAACAAAAAAACAACTGGTCTGGAGACAATAATTCGCGTTACTGCAATTTGGAATACGATCGCCTGTGGCGAGAAGCCAGTCAAGAACTAGACCCCAAAAAACGTCAAAAGCTGTTTGCCCTGATGAACGATCTCCTAATTGATGATGTTGCGGTCATTCCTCTAGTACATCGGGCTGATGTGATGGCTTTTGGCAATAGTATAACGGGCTATGAACCCACCGCTTGGGATATGCAAACCTGGAACATTATGAATTGGCGACGAAGCAATTAGCAAGTAGCAAGTAATATTTAACCTTAATATTAATAAAAAGCTACATAAGGAAATTAATTAGAATGACTATATGATTTAGCGGTTTCTTTTTATGGTACTCAATTGATTAAACTCGACACCAAACCCCGATTATTTGTGGCGATCGTCGGGTCGGTATTAATCTATATTTTAACTCCCCAGTGGTTACAGCTATACACTCGAATTATTATTGCTTGGAATGCGGGAGTTATAGTTTTTTTAGCTTCAGTTTTCCTCATGACGAGTCGCGCTACATCCGAAAAGATGCGTTCTCAGGCACAGCGTCAAGATGAAAGCCGATGGATTATTCTAATTGTAGTTGTGGTAGCAGCCTGTACTAGTTTATTAGCCATTGTTTTTATGCTCAACGGTAGCAAAAACTCTCAACCATTATTAATTCTGCATATTATTCTAGCGTTATTTACTATTTTTGCTTCTTGGTTGCTAATTCATACAATGTTTGCCTTACACTACGCACACTTATATTACCAAAATAACCATCAGCAGCTAGAACCTTTAGAGTTTCCTGGCGAAAAACTACCCGACTATGCAGATTTCATTTATTTCTCTTTGGGCATTGGCATGACTTCCCAGGTAGCTGATGTTCAAATAGCCTCTCGCATTTTAAGACGACTGGCTTTAGTGCATCAGGTGCTAAGCTTTTTTTTTAACACTTTGATTTTGGCTTTGGCAATCAATATTATGGCAAGTCTAATTTAGGCGTTGCTAATTCAATGTACGAAACTTGTAATCATAATGTTTAAAGCAGCTTAAAGCTAGAAGCTGACAAATTTAATTTTTTAGATCTCGATTCAGCAACGCCATTATTTTTATAACTATAAAATATCAAGTGAGGCGAAAATTAGATAGTACATAATTCACTGTGACTTTCTATGATTGCCAATACTGACTCGATCGCTCGAGGTAGTGACTCTTATCAGCAGATTTCCTTAAATTATCATTACAATCAGCCAGGTAGTATGCCAGGAACGATCTCGATTGCAGATCGGGCCAAACCGCCTGAAATTAATGTGATTGACTACAATCAAGATCAACATAAGTATGCGACCAATTTAACCCCAGAAGAATGTGTTGCTTATCTTGATACAGAATCAGTTTCTTGGGTCGATGTTGGTGGTTTGGGCGACAAGCCGATCTTAGAACAACTGGCACAAGTATTTAATCTGCACCCTTTATTACTAGAAAATATAGTCAATGTTCCCCAACGCCCAAAACTAGAAGACTATCAAAACCAGTTGGTCTTAATTACCCAAATGGTTAATTTTGAAGTCAAGGGTAGAAGAGTCTGGCTAGAACAGGTTAGTTTTGTTTTAGGTGAAAATTATTTACTGACGGTACAGGAAGAACCCGAACAAGACTGTTTTACTTCAGTACGCGATCGCTTGAGCAAGAGTAAAGGAATCATTCGTCACCAAAAAGCTGATTATCTAACTTACGCTCTTTGGGACACCATTATTGATAGTTATTTTCCCGTATTGGAAGTCTATGGTGAAAGAATTGAGGAATTAGAAGAACTAGTCTTAGGACGGCCTACAAGAACAACTTTAGCCCAAATTCACCAGATTAAGCGAGAACTTCTGGCTTTACGGCGTGCTATTTGGCCACAACGAGACGTGCTAAATATTTTAATTAGAGATGGTCATCCTCTGATCGAAGAACACGTATTGCGTTATTTTAAAGACTGCTACGACCACACCGTACAAATCATCGATACTATCGAAATCTATCGAGAACTGTCATCGGGATTAATGGATGTCTACCTGTCGGCGGTTAGCAACAAAATGAACGAGGTGATGAAACTGCTAGCGGTAATTTCCACCATATTTATCCCTCTAACCTTCGTAGCAGGAGTTTATGGCATGAACTTTAACACCGAAGTTTCTCCCTGGAATATGCCAGAGTTAGACTGGTATTGGGGGTATCCTCTGTGTTTGTCGGTTATGTTGGCGATCGCTCTTTTTTTAATTACTTACTTCTGGCGATTAGGCTGGTTTAAAAACAATTTTTGAATAAAAATATAGATCAATAGTTATTCGCAATGCCAAATTTCTGCATGACCCCGACGACGACCCATAATTGAACCAGCAGAATTAACATCTTGTTCATTTACTCGAACTAGTACCAAGTATTTTCCTCGGCTAAATAGTCGCTGGAAAAAGTTTTGAGCAACTTGATTAAAACTAAATATTTCTTGATTAAAGTAGCTAATAGTAGTTACTTCAGGCAACCAAGAATAACGTTGGCAATTTCGAGCAATTAGGGTAACTAGGTTAGTAGGAAAACCTTCATCTCTCAACTCTTCTAAGGCTACTTTGACATCTCGATGATGGGAGAAAACTCCCACTACATGAGTTGCATTCGGATCACTTTTCTCTATTTTTCCCAACTCTAAAATGCTAGATAAAGATATATGTGAATCTAAAAATGTTTTCATGAGTCAATAGTAAAAATCTCGATATGCTTTAGATTAGCAATCAGATATGTCAAGTCAATGGCAAAGTGATGACGATTTAGCGTAAAGCTTTTTGGCGCAAATTATTGTGGGGTAATTTAACTCTGGCGAGGATGATTCTAACTTTTTTTGGCTTCTAGTTTGGCTGTTATGGAAGTGCGATCGCTTGTTCATCTGACCTAGGCGATCGCTCCTTCATAGTTGGGAATTTAATTAAATTTAAGGTCTTTACCTCTATCGTACCTATTTCATTGCGATTGGCAAGCTAGTATGCGGAGCGAAATCACCAGTTATTTAGCTGACAATCGGTATTGCTCGATACTAAAGTAAATATACGACGATTCTCTAGCTGTAAACCTTTGATTTCGCTTTGCATTGTCTTAATGTCAGTTTGCATTGTACGCATCACACCCATTAAAGATTTCGGTAGCTCGATCTATATTTTGCGTAAGGCGATCTAGATTAATATCTTGAGTAGCGATCGCATCAGCGTTAGCTTCGACTTTTTGACTAATACGATCGACTGTTTAATTAGTGGCATCGTTTTTTGCCGTAGTACGATGGCTGAGTTTGATAGCTGATTCTAATAATTTTTCGCTCTGGGTTAATTTTTATGTCGGTGTAAGTTCTTGAGGCATCTTAGATTAAAAACTTGTTTAATTAAATTTATTATATGGCGATCGCCAAGCGTACTCTTTAAGTGTGGTTTTGGTAGAGAACTTTATGAACCAGATTATAATTTCATCTAGACAGACTAGCCACAATATTCACTATTCACTTGCAAGATGTAACAGTTGAATAATAATATGCAGCGTCACTTTAAAATTTTACGTTTATTTTGGTCTACGGCGATCGCCGCAGAATTAGAGTATCGTCTCAATTTTGTCATAGCCACCGTTACGAGCATTGCGAATTTAGTCGGTAGTCTGTTTGGGCTATTTTTGTTTTACCGTACTGGCTATACTTTTGAGGGCTGGAGTTGGGAAGAAGCCACGATTGTTTTGGGTTTATTTACCCTATTACAAGGATTCTCCGCTACTTTTCTAGTGCCCAACCTTAACAGTATTGTCACGCAAGTCGAACAGGGAACATTAGACTTTGTGTTGCTCAAACCGATTAGCAGTCAGTTTTGGCTTTCGACTAAAACCATTTCCCCTTGGGGTTTACCCGATTTGCTATTTGGCACAATTTTAATAATCTATGCAGGCAATAGTTTAGGTTTGGCTTGGTATAACTATTTAGCTAGTTTAATTCCCTTGAGTTTTGGTATTGTTATTCTTTATAGCCTTTGGTTTATCTTGGGCGCAACCAGCATTTGGTTTGTCAAAGTTTATAACGTTACCGAAGTTTTGCGAGGATTTTTAGAAGCAGGGCGTTATCCCATGGTTGCTTATCCCGCTGTTTATCGCTTCTTTTTCACTTTCGTTGTACCTGTAGCTTTCTTAACTACCGTTCCCGCCCAGGCAATGCTTGACCGTAGTGAACTAACCTGGAGTATTGGTGCTGCTATCCTAGCAGGTATTTTATTTATTTTCTCCATCTTTTTCTGGCGGTTTGCTCTACGCTTCTATACCAGTGCCTCTAGTTAAAGCCGCTCGAGTTGACAAAGTTATTAAGCTTTTAGCTTTTAGCTTTTAAATAATATAAGAGAGATGAATATCATAATACTACAATGTGTAGTTGGCAAGCCCATTAATCATCCATGTTCATCTGCGTTCATGTGTGCGAGGCGGAGGACGGACGAGAAGCTTATACTAAAGCATATGCGAAGCGGTATGCTAAAGCACTAGCTCCGCGTCGTCCTTTAGGACATCGTCCGAAGGTGTCTATCACGGACGAAAGGATACCGCTTCGCGTCGCGAAGCTAGTCCTTTAGGGCATCGTCCGAAGGTGTCCTTTAGGATACACCTGCGGATATACCATGCACGGGAATCCTTTAGGGCTAGTCATAGACGGGGACTTTTTTTCTACAGCTAGATCTAAAACGGCTCAGTCCACCACTAAATCTTTAATTACTTTTACCCCATGGTATACAACTGCAAATTCAGCTTAAATTGGTAATTTCTGAAGATTTTTATTACTGCCAATTACTACCATAATCAATCCTTTTTTAAGTACTTGTCCAGGACTAGGATTAGTAACAAACTTATCGCCATTACCAATCGCCAAAACGTTTAAACCAAACCGTTTACGTAGATCTAATTGAGACAGGGTTTGACCATGAAAAGAATCTGGTACTAAAATTTCGACAATGCTGTTTTCCGTATCCAGTTCAAAACGCTCCAAAAATCCAGGCTGAGTTAGAGTACTAGCCAAAGCGCAACCAGCCTCATGTTCAGGAAAGACGACTCGGTCTGCCCCGACTCTTTTCAATACTTTGCCGTGAATCTCCGAAGAAGCTTTGGCTATTACCTGTTCAACTCCCGCCTCTTTAACATTAAGAGTAGTAATAATACTTTCTTGGAGATAGTTGCCAATAGCCACAATTACCGTATCCATTTCAAAGATACCTGCTTCTTTAAGCGCTCCAGGATCGGTTGAATCTAATTGAATCGCATGGGAAGCTACTTTTTGAGATAAAACCTGAGTAACTAATTTTTCGTCAATATCTGTCCCTAAAACTTCATAGCCCATTTTGTGTAGGGAAGTGCAGACGGCTCTGCCAAAGCGTCCTAACCCAATCACTCCAAACTGGCGACTTGCGCCACGAGAGCTAGTCAAAAAATTGAGAGATTTCAATGCCTCTTACCTGAATAATTCTAACTATATGGCATTTTAATCTATGGAGATTAATTACGAAAATTTTTAATAATTACCAACTAAAATTTCAGCCAACTTATATTTGAGGCAATCTGCTAGATATGGATAAAATATAAATTCGCGTCTAAAGTATTAATTTGATTTTGTTTACCCATTAAAAGTTTAATGACTGAAGCCACTGCTATTCGTCAGCCCAAACCCACCAACAAGACAGCGACTATATTCTACCAAGTTGCTATGTCTCAACCTGCTTCCCACCTGTTTGAAGTTACGCTACAGGTCAATAATTGGCAGTCAGCAACTTTAGATTTAAAAATGCCAGTGTGGACTCCTGGTTCTTATTTAATTAGAGAATATGCTAGATATCTTCAAGATTTTTCGGCGCAGGATAATAATGGTGAGAATTTGTCGAGTAAAAAGCTCGGGAAAAATTACTGGCAAGTAACAACAGCAGGTGCTTCTAAAATAAAGGTTAGCTATCGAATTTATGCTAATGACTTAACGGTACGCACCAATCATTTAGATACTACTCATGGTTATTTCAATGGTGCAGCACTATTTTTCTTTATTCCAGGATTAGAACAGCAGCCAATTAAGGTGGAAGTCATTCCACCCGAGTCAGATTGGCACGTAACTACCGCCCTCCCTAAGGTACAAGGAGAAGCCAATACTTTTCTGGCTTCAGATTTTGATACTTTAGTTGATACTCCTGTAGAAGTCGGTACACAGCAGGTATACGATTTTGAGGTATTGGGTAAGCCTCATGCTCTAGCGGTTTGGAGTAAAGGTAATGCTAATCCCGAACAAATAATTGCCGATACGACCAAAGTAATTCAAGTAGAAGCCGAGATGTTTGGCGGCTTGCCCTATGAACGGTATCTATTTCTGTTGCACCTGTCGGGTAGTGGTTATGGTGGTTTAGAACATAAGAACTGCTGTACTTTAAATTATCCCCGATTTGGTTTCGGCGATCGCGAAAAATATGAACGCTTTATCCAGTTAGTAGCTCACGAATTCTTCCATCTATGGAACGTCAAACGTATTCGACCTAAAGCTTTAGAAACTTTTGATTACGAAGCTGAAAACTACACCACATCTTTGTGGTTTTGTGAAGGGACAACCAGCTATTACGATCTGATCATTCCGCTACGGGCAGGAATTTATAACCGCACAACCTGTCTGAGCAAGTTAAGCAAAGATATAACTAAATATCTTAATACTATTGGACGTACCGTACAGCCTTTGGGCGAATCTAGCTATGATGCCTGGATTAAACTCTATCGTCGTCATGCTAACAGCGATAACGATCAGATTTCCTATTATCTCAAAGGACAGTTAGTTTCCCTGCTGCTCGATCTTTTAATTAGAGCTAAACATAATAATAAGCGATCGCTTGACGATGTAATGCGATTGATGTGGTCACGTTTTGGACAAAAAGAAATTGGCTTTAGCGAAACACAGTTAAGGAACGTCATTGCCGAGGTTGCCGAAGCAGATTTAAATGATTTCTTCGCTCGCTACATCGAAACTACCGAAGAATTACCCTTTAATGACTATTTGGACCCCTTTGGCTTATACTTGAAAACTGTTGCTGAATCAGATATTCCTTACTTAGGAATTAAAGTACAGTCACAAAATAATCGGGAAGTGATCCAATTTGTCGCTGCCGAATCTCCCGCAGCATTAGGGGGAATTGATGCCCTCGATGAGCTACTAGCTATTGATGGTATCAAGGTTGATGCGAAGTCTTTAAACGAAAGGTTAAAAGACTATCAGGTAAAAGATACTATTGAGGTTACGGTGTTTCATCAAGATGAATTAAAAACTTTACCTGTTATCCTAGCTAAATCTCAATCTAACCAGTACGAATTAACGGTTAAAGATAATTTATCCCCAATTCAGCAACAGAATCTGACAGGATGGCTTGGGAAATAGCTTAAAGATAATAAACGTGAATTGGTTAGAGGCAAGGCAGTCTCTTGCCCAGACAAAAGTTAAATACAAAAGTTAAAAAGTAGTCAGCCCCGTCAAGTAGGATCGGGATAATCAATGCTTATGCACAATTTTTTAGAAACAGCCTATTTTCAAAACAAATTTGTTCCTTTTGAACAGGCAAATATATCTATTGCCACTCATGCGCTACATTACGGAACTGGCGCTTTTGGTGGAATGAGAGGTATTCCCGATCCAGAAAACCCCGAGCGAGTCTTATTATTTAGATTGGATCGTCATTGTACTCGTTTAAGCGACAGTGCCAAGCTGCTTAATTACGATTTACCTGCGGACAAAATACAGCAAATAATTATTGATTTTGTTAAGAAAAATAAACCTGATAAATCTTTTTATATTCGACCTTTCGTCTATACTTCAGATTTAGGTATTGCTCCGCGACTGCATAAAATCGAAAAAGACTTTTTGATTTATGGTTTAGAGTTGGGCGATTACTTGCCCCCCGACGGTATTAGCTGTCGCATCAGTTCTTGGTATCGCCAAGAAGACCGCAGTTTGCCCCTACGCGGTAAAATTAGCGGGGCATATATTACCTCTTCTTTAGCTAAAACCGAAGCAGTTGAATCTGGTTTTGATGAAGCAATTCTGATGAATTCTCAAGGTAAAGTTTGTGAAGCTTCAGGCATGAATATTTTTATCGTCAGAAACAATCAATTAATTACGCCTGGGTTTAATCAAGACATTTTAGAAGGAATTACTAGAGACAGCATCTTAACTATTGCTAAAGACTTGGGTATCGAAACTGTAGAAAGAGCGATCGATAAAACCGAATTATTTATTGCTGAAGAAGTATTTTTAAGCGGAACAGCAGCCAAAGTAACTCCCGTTAAAAAAATAGAAAACTATGATTTATCTACCGATAGACCAATTACCGAAAAAATCAAGCATAAACTAACGGCAATTACTAAAAATCAAGAGCCAAAATACCAGAATTGGATTTATACAGTTGATTTTTAAGCAATTAAAAATATAAGTTTTTTCCAGTTGCTAATTATTTGGTAAATGTCTCAAAGGTAGAGGTAAAATCTGTGATTTTATAGGTTGGATGAAAACGCGTTAACCATTCAAAAGCATACTTATCGATCGGTTTAAATTCTTGTTCGATAGTTTGAGAAGTAGAGGAACGATTAACCGATTTTGAAGCTATATCTCAACTGTTTTGAGCGTATTGAAGGTAGTCAATATTAGTTTCTTATATAGAGCTGATTTTAATTAAAGCTTTATACAAATCTTTTAATTCCTCGAGATATTTTTTATGAATATCAATAACATATTGATAAGAGCCGATGGTAAACTTAATTTGAACGTCAAGATTGATAGTTTCTGCGGTTTGCAAAACTACATTTTGGATGGCATATTTACCGTAGTTTAAACGTTTTAAAGTTTGCTTTTTACTCACGGCGGATGTTCCGTCAATATGAATTAAAGCCCTATTGGTAAAGCAGTACTCGTCTGTCTTAGATTTAATTAAAAAAAAGATTTTTTCTTTCTCTTCTTGCAAAATAAAATCGTCAGATTCTACCTTGTCAAAATCTTCTGGTTTGACAATAATTCCAATATCACTTAGACCAAGAACATCAGAAGCAATTCTTTTAAACATATAGCATTGCTCAATATTATGCTGATTATCCTGAAAAAATTAGAGTATAGCTTTTAACCTCATGGATTGGCAGTAAATCTTTAAGAATCTAAATCGCAGTAGCTTAAATTGCCTTAAAGATTGTCTTAAACTATGTGGCGATCGCCTTTCATTATGACATCGAATATAAATTAAATTAAGTTTTACAGTCTGTCTTTGGACAGGGGCAGAGGTTTTTCGATACTATAAAAAATTATTATTGTATTAGTTGCAAAACTAGTCACTATTAATTTTTTTTAAATCGATGTTTTTAGCATTTAAGCGAAAATCTTTATTACTAGCCATAGGCATTGCCTTTAGTGCTTACGGTCATGTCCAGGCTCAAACTAATACTCAAGACGTGGCAATTAACTTTGAAGCCTGGGTGGGCGATCGCGAATTTTCCTGTGGCGAGAGCTATGAGAACATAGGTACTGCTGAGTCGACAATCACTCCCACTGACTTCCGCTTCTATGTATCCAATGTCGCTTTAATTGATGAAGATGGTAACGCTGTTCCCCTCGAACTAGAACAAGACGGCAAATGGCAACATGAAAAGGTGGCTCTACTAGACTTTGAAGATGGAACTAGTGCCTGTGATAACGGTACAGCAGAAATGAGAACGATGGTAGTCGGCACAGTACCCGAAGGTAACTATCAAAGCCTCCAGTTTACTATGGGCGTACCAGAACAACTCAACCATGAAGATGCGGCGATCGCACCTTCTCCCCTCAACCTGACTTCGATGTGGTGGAATTGGCAGGGGGGTTATAAGTTTTTGCGGGTAGACTTAGAAACCGAACAGGCGATTGCTAATGTATCACAAACCAGCCACAGTCAAACTACTCAAAGTCAAGCTGGTGAGGATAATGTGCAAATAAATGAGCAAACTACTAACACCAGCAGCGAACGGGGAAGCCAGACTACGACTCAAACTAGCAACCAAACTAGTATTTTCAAGAATGGACAGGGTACTCATCAACAAACCAGCAGTACTACTCATCAAGATGCAGGCAGTAATGCTTACTCAATTCATTTAGGTAGTACTGGATGTTCAGATTCAGCCCAAAGCGATTTGTTCGGCTGTGCTAATTCCAATCGCGTTAGCGTGGTGTTGGAAGATTTTAATCCTGAAGATAATGTGGTTATTGCCGATTTAGCCGAGCTTTTAGCCCAAAGCGACTTGACTACTAACCAGGCTGATACGCCTACTGGCTGTATGTCTTCCCCTGAAGATAGTGATTGTATGCCAATCATGCAAAATCTCAATCTGTCTTCTAACAACACAGCAGAATCAGGGCAATATTTCTTCTTTGTTGAGTAGTTTTCAGTTGAGTAGAACACACAAGTTTAATCTCAAAAGCTAATAGCTAATAGCTAGTTAATCAACAACGTAGTCTATCAAGCATGAAAACTGCTGAAAAATCCGTAATGAGCGATCGCATATCTTACCTGCTTGTTGCTTTTGTTGTGTCTATTTGTCTATCAATCGGCATGAGTCAAGCTATGGCAACAGACGGACATTTAGCTAGAGCAACTGAATATAACTGGAATTTACCAGAGTGGACACCAAAACCCATAGTCCCTAAAAACAATCCGATGACTGCGGAGAAAGTTGAATTAGGCAGACAACTTTTTTATGAACCACGTCTATCGATTACGGGGGAATATTCTTGTGCTTCTTGTCACAAGCAGTCTTTAGCCTTTACCGATGGTAAGCCAGTAGCATTGGGTTCAACTAACGAACAGCATTCTCGGAACTCGATGAGCTTGGCAAATGTCGCTTATAGCCCTGTGTTGACATGGGCTAATCCTCTAATCACTAGCTTAGAAAATCAGGCACTGATTCCAATTTTTGGCGAACATCCGCTGGAGATGGGCATGGTGGGTAAAGAACAGCAAATGATTCAATGGATAAAAAATGATCCTGAATATCGTCATATGTTTAGTGGAGCATTCACCGAAGAACAGCCTGTTAATCTAAGTAATTTGACCAAAGCGATCGCCAGCTTTCAAAGAAGTCTCGTATCCTTTAATTCTCCTTACGATCGCTATCGTTATCAGGGAGAAACCAACGCTATTTCGGCTGCTGCTAAACGAGGTGAAAAGCTATTTAATAGCGAACGCTTGGAATGTTTTCACTGTCATGGAGGAATCAACTTTAGCGATTCAGTCAAGCATGAAAATCTAGCATTTACCGAGATCGCATTTCACAACACTGGTTTATATAATATCGATGGCGAGGGTAGTTATCCGCCACAAAATACGGGAATTAAGGAATTTACCCAAAAAGCCAAGGACATGGGGCGATTTAAAGCTCCTAGCCTGCGTAACATTGCTTTGACTGCACCCTATATGCACGATGGTAGCGTGGCTACTTTACAGAATGCGATCGCTCACTATCAGGCTGGAGGTAGAACTATCACCGCAGGAGAATGGACAGGAGTAGGTAGTGCCAATCCTTATAAAAGCGGGTTCGTTAAGGGGTTTAAAATTACCGATACAGAAATAGATGATTTAATTGCGTTTTTGCAGAGTCTAACGGATGAGGAATTTATTACCAATCCTGCCTACAGCGATCCTAATGAATTTTAATTACTCCCGAACAGATTATTTGCTCAGATTCAATAATTAGTTGTGCGATCGCGACATCTATTCCTAGATCGATTTTGAGTTCATTAGCAACAGATTGATGATTAATTTTCAATGGAGATAGGCACAGGGTATGACTGTCTGCCAAACTTATTCCTGTAGACAAACAAAGTTCCCTAGTTTCTCCTGAAGCATCTTGATACGTACCTGTGAAGTTTAAACTTTGATTAGCGATCGCAATACTGCACCATTCAATTGCCAGATCGCTTAATTCTGTTGAAGAATTATTAATTTGCTGTGGTGCTAAGAACATTTGCCATAAGTCATCCAACCCGCTTTGCAATAGCGGAGAATCTAAAGAAGCTGGTAAATCTTGAGCATCCAGTCTAAGCTGAATCTCGACCACAACTGGTTCAAGGAGTTTCAAAGGTTGCTTGATCATCACCTCTGACAAATTAAAGGCAATATCTGAACCATTGAGTTCAATTTGACGCATATAAAGCCCTTTATAGACAGCACGACTACAGCTAAGAAAAATTTGCGGAATATATCCCTGAAGAATTTGCTTATTTTTGCCTAGAATTTTCACCTGCAAATCTTCTACGCGCTCAACTTGCGATCGCAAATAAAGCTTGACTGCGGTAGACAATAATTTACTAATCACTAAATAAACTTAAAATTTTTCCCAAAATAAATCAATCCAGAACTTTGGTCAATCAATTTAAGAGAGTGAAAGCAAAATTTCTGTCTGGGCAAAGCACTGACTTGCGCCTAACTATTTGATGCTGTTTCAGATTCGAGAACTTCTCGCGCCGTAATTCCATCTCCCTGAAAGCCAAAATACCATAGTGAAGCCGCAGCTTCTGCTCTAGTTACGGGTTTTTTGGGTTGAAAAAGAGTAGTATAGCCAAAAATACGCCTGATATTTGAGCGATCGCCATTTTGAAAATCTGCATATAAGGCTCTAACGGCAGAAGAATCAATATTTTCTACATCTTGAAATCCCCAACTTTCTTCTACAGCTTCAATAGATGCCTTCGGAAGAGACTGGCGCGTATCTAATGGTACTTTCCAGGTAACTAAATCTTCTCTAATTAAAGGTGCATCTGGTCTAAAAAGCAGGTTAGTATTGTCTTCGGTTAATCGAGAAGGGATCAATCCTGCCTCGGCTAAACTTTGGATTGCTGCAAAGTCTGGATCGTTTGCTTTGACATCTTGAAAGGCTGGCTGATTAGTTTTAGTCGCAACGTAAATTTTCTTACCTGGATTATCGCTATAGTACCGATTGTTAGCCGTAATTAGCCAACGCGCATATTCTCCGCGAGTAATTATTTCATTGGGAGCAAATTTCGACAGCTCAACGTTAGCCTCACCAGTATAAGGAGTCAAAATTCCCAAGGCGGCAACTGATTCTAAAGGTTGCTGCAATTGTTCTGAGACTTCATTTAAATCAGTAAAATCAGCAGCATTAGATGAATCAAAATAGTTATTATCATTCTGCTGAGTAGCTTTAGGTTGAGCTTTAGCCTGATTATTTTTAGGTTGCTCGCTATTTTCAGCAGCATTGCTCGCCTGAGAGATAGCCGACTTAGGGATGTCTTGCGATTGGGGATGATAAATCACCTCCAGCTGTGTTTTGGTGCTGTCCGATTCAGAATCGGCAGTTGATTGCAAAAGAGTAAGTTCGGCTCTAAGATCGTCTTTAATGGCGATCGCTCTGGCTATTTTTTGCTGGGGATTAATCATAAACGGTTGAATTATTTTCCAGTCGTTGGCTAATAATTCTGTCTGATAATAATCCGCGACAGCCTTGCGGGTGTCAGTCGTGTTCCAAACTAGCATTCCTGAATTGTCGGCTTCTGACTTCATCTCTTGTAACTCAGCTTGAGGATAAACGGGAAAAGAGTCAGGAAAATTGAATGGTAGATCGTCAGCTTGAGTTTCTTGAGCGACTATTTTTTGCTCTGATGCAATATCACTGCCGTTGGCATCATTTCCTACTGCTTTGTTAGCTGAATCTTGAGATCGTTGTGGTTTAGTCGTATTTATTTGTCCAATCTTGGCCTCTTTCAATAGAGGATCGGCACTGACTAAACTTTCAATGGCTGCACTATTACTACAGCTAGCTAATAAAGATAATAAACTGGTTAATATAACTGCTTTAATCGCAGAATGATTATGGTGTTTCAATAGCATGGCTACTTGCCAAATTTATAATTATTTAATTTTAATACTTTGAGCTAAATAACAAAATTTTAGTTACGTGGCGGATATTTTAATCAAGATGAGATTGTCCCAGGTATAAGCTTATTTTAACGTTCATTTTTTAACTCAAACCCTTATACAGCATTAAAACCAATCGTAATTACCCTACCTATTCAATCGGTAATTATATTGATTATCATAAAAATAGAATTACTAAATCGTTCATCTTTTCTGTCGTTTAAGGAAAGACGGAAGTAAGGAATAATTCAAGCATCCTGAAGGAACGCACCTCATAACGGCACAGTAACAGAGGTGAAAGCAATGAAGCTAACTTATCGAGGAGTCCAATATCAAGAAGAAAATCACAATTCTTCAAACTCAGTAGTAGCAATACAGAACCAAGAGATTATTTATCGGGGAAATTCTCTCAAAGTCAGAATTAAGCCTAAATTTCCTTGGTTAAACTACATCAAACAGCTATTTCGCCAGTCTGAATCAAAACCAGTTTTCGATCCAATTACATTTTGGTACGCTCATAAAAGGAAATTCATCGAAAGTTGTTGGTTTGCAGACGATGTAGAAAAACTAGATCGCGCTTGGGATTTGACTTTGGCAATGGAAAAAGCCAAGTCTTCAAAATCAAAGCAGAAAACTAAACTAAAATATCGTGGTGTAACTTATTATAAATAATGCCTGATGTGAATTACTTCGTTGAGATTCAACAATTTTTAGCTATCAGCTATTAGCTTATTAGCTATTACGATTTGGGGGACGAATGGGTGTAAAATTTGGTTCAATAAGCGATCGCTTTTACTTATTTTGCTGCTTGACGATCGCGATCGCTTTTTAATTGATAAAACATACTTAAAATTAGACCAATCCTCACTAATTTTGAGATTTAGCCGTGAATAAAAAAAAGGCGATTGAATTACTTAATCATGAAGGTTGGACGAAAGCCGATGCTCAAAGAGCTTTAGAATCAATTAATTTTAAAACTAATATAGATATTGATGAATTGTTTGTTCGTCGTGCTGCATCGCAGTTTGCTGGCGCGGAATTATCCAATCGTCAAAATCTTCAGCGCGCCCAAAAAGCTATGGTCACTAAGCGCAATAATCAAATTCAGTCATATATTGTGCAGATAGAAGAACTTACTCTAAAAATAGGCAGCAGCAATGGCGAAAATTCAGCAGAACTAGAAAAGCAAGTTAAGGAACTCAAAGGTAAAATAAGTAACCTAGTCGAAGCCAATGAAGTTCTAAAAAAAGACAATAAAAATCTTAAAAATATAGTTGATGAAATTAGATTTAAATTAACTGTACAAATTAAAGATATTTTTAAACTTAATAATATATTGGAAAT
Source organism: Coleofasciculaceae cyanobacterium (assembly GCA_036703275.1). Classification (NCBI taxonomy): domain Bacteria; kingdom Bacillati; phylum Cyanobacteriota; class Cyanophyceae; order Coleofasciculales; family Coleofasciculaceae; species Coleofasciculaceae cyanobacterium. Next base: position 111,663 of record DATNPK010000108.1, read on the forward strand.
TAGACAACGCTTGATGAACTTACTAAAATCTACTTTAGGTTAATCAATAATGAGCAGTAAAACATCATCAGCAAAAACTTTTCGAGGCATGAATTACCGCAAAGTTCAGCGTAAAAACTCTCGCGATCGCCAGCAATTAACTAAAGAAAATCAAACTTGGCTTAAGGCGCATAAGTATCGTAATCTTGGCTGGACTAATGTGATTAGGCTATTTAATAAAATTAGAGAATTTCAAGAACAAGAAATAATTAAAAGCTTGAGTCTGGAAGAATTATTTATCGAGGCTGACCGTATTGGTAATAAATATTTCAATAGCCAAGAAATTAACCAGCGTAATCAAAGAATTGCTCAAGAATTAGATGAAATTGCTGATATTATCGACAGTCAGTACCCCGATCGAAAGCTAGAAATAATTGACTATAGTAAATGAATTTATATTAATTAATCATGGATTTAGAAAATAAAGAATTAAGCGAACTTTTTAAATTAGCCGATACAATTGGTAGTCGCAGATATCATCGACTAACAACCCAAGACTTAAATGATTATCTAAAATACGATCGCTGGCGATATATAAATGGCGATTTTGAATGTGGCACTACTGCCGAAAGCAGAGCTTGGGTAAAAGAACATTCTGACTGGTATTGCCCAATTTGTAGCGAAAAATATGGCGATCGCAAAGGTAAAACTATCGATCATAAATTACCGCGATCGCAATATCCTTGGTTATCTTTAGAATGGTCAAATCTTTGGGTTATTTGTCGTGTCTGTAACCGCGAAAAAGGAGAAAGGCACTGGTACGAATACGAACAATATATGTATCAAAAATATCCCCAAGATTATCCTGTAATCAAGACTGCTCGTCCAATCGAGCTACTGAATCTAAAGTAAAAATTTATTTCCCTACCAAAGCGATCGCTCACCAGAGGTAAAATATTTAATCGGCGATTGCTAATTTTTAACGACGATATATTTGCGTTTTTCTCGCTTCAGAACGCAAACGCTCTCTTGTCGCTTTGCTTCCTCCTGTCAGATTAGAAACAATAATAAATGCGGCTAATCCTACTAAAGGACTAATCAAAGTCGGGAAACCATCAAAATCCGCCGTAAAAATACCGTTAGGAATATACAGTAACGTATTGTCGATGCCAAATGTAATCGGCATTAACACAAATAATATTAGTCGCGTTAAAGAACCAAAAATAATACAGGATAGCGCACCCTGCCAAGTCGCTTTTGACCAGAATAAACCTCCAGCTAGAGGCACTAAAAGACCAGCAAATCCCAAATCGAAAGCTAATAATAGCAAAACTCCAGTTTGCGGTATTTTCAAGGCAAAAAAGACTCCCAACGCCGTAATCGCAAAAGCCATAACGCGGGTAACCAATAATAGTCTGTCACCTGCTACATTATGGTCGTCGGAACGAATACCAATTATATTGTGGGCAATCACCGAAGAAGTACCCAGAATTGCACCATCGGCAGTAGAAAGAGAAGCGGAAAGAATTGCCACAATTACCAAAAACCCTAATAAAGGAGGAACAATACCGTCAAGTAAAGCATAAAGAATTGGCCCTTCAGGTGTAATTCCTGCATCAGCCAGAATTTGGGGTGCAGAGAGGGCAATTAAAGAGAAAGGAATCCCAATAATTAACGTGCCAGCACAGCCGATTAAACAAGCTTTTTGGGCGGTTTCAGGACTCTCAGCCGCAAAAATACGCGCCATAAAATCGATCGCCACAATATCTCCCAATCCCAACGCTAGTAAAGTCGCCCAGTTAACCACTGCACCAGAAGCAGGATCGGTTAATTGTGCTAAAGCAAAAGGACCAGTATCGGCAGATATATCTAAACCAAAGTTAAAAGCCATAAAAGCTAATAACGCTAAAGAACCGATAAAAGCAATACTCACCTGGATCGCATCGGTATAAGCCACGGCAAATAGCCCGCCACTAGCAGTATAGATAAAGACGACAATTGCCAATAGCATTACCCCAGCCGTATAGCTTGTGCCTAAAAAGGCTTCAAATAAGTATCCTCCCGCCACTAAGTTACCAGCCAGCAGAAAGGAAAAGCTTAACACCATTAAACAAGATGCCACTACTTCGGTTTGGCGATTGTATTTAACTCGATAAAAATCTGGCAGGGTAATTAAACCCATGCGGTTCATCGGTTTAGCAAAAAATAGAGCGGTTAAAAATAAGCACAGTGCTAATCCAATTGGTAAAGATGCACCAGCCCAAAAACCGAACTCGGCTGCTAAATCTGTATTACCCAAAGTAGCGTTAGAGTCTACCGACTGTGCCATTAAGGTTGCTGCTGCTAAAGGTAATACCAATCCTCGTCCAGCAATTAAATAGTTTTCGCTATCTCCCTTAACTTGTTTAGCTGCCCACATTCCAATCGCTAGAGTAGCGACTAAAAACAGGATAATTCCCCAGAACATTAATTTTTCTGTCATAATGACTCCTGGTCAATTTTGACCATATAACTTTTTTCAACTAGAGCGATAGGAGTCCTGCCAAGAATTACCAATCGCTCTTTTTTTGCTTTAATTTTGTCTGGTTAATTGTTTAGTTTGATGGCGTTGAACGATATTCTTTACCCAATCAAACCACTGTTCTAGACCTTCTCCTGTTTTCCCTGAGAGATAAATGATCGTTACCTTGGGATTGATTTGTCGTACATTAGCAGCAATGCGATTCAGGTCAACATCTAAATATGGTGCTAAATCGGTTTTGGTAATCAATAAGCAATCTGCCTCTTGGAACATTACAGGATACTTCAAAGGTTTGTCTTCTCCTTCAGTGACGCTGAGTAGAGCAACCTTGGCATGTTCTCCTACTTCAAATTCGGCGGGACAAACTAAGTTACCGACGTTTTCCACCAAAGCTAAATCGAAATCGCTTGGATTGTATTGATGTTCTAAAGTATGGATGCCTCCTGCAACCATCTTGGAATCCAAATGGCAAGAACGCCCCGTATTAATCGCAATTACGGGAACGTCATATTGACGAAGGCGATCGGCATCTAGTTCGGTAGTCATATCTCCTTCAATTACGACCATTTTGAATTTAGCTTTTAAAGTTTTTAAAGTTTGTTCGAGAAGAACAGTTTTTCCCGCCCCAGGACTGCTCATAATATTGAGACAGGTAATCCCCCAGCGATCGAAATGCTGGCGATTATGGTCTGCGCCTGCTTGGTTGGCATGAAGTAGATTGAGTTCAATTGCAGCGTCGAATGTTTGGTGCATTGTTTTTGGTTAATAGTATTTATTAATCATTTATCCGTAAGGGCGGTGCGCGAACTGCCCTTGCAGGTATCTAGAGAAGAATATTCAATGCGATCGATTTTTAGTTCTCGACCAGAGCGAATATCTTCCATAGGTGAATTACAATCAGGACAACTGTATTGCAGTCCAATTTGGGGTTTATATTCTTGTTGGCAACTATGACAAAAAGCAATCAAAGCAATATCACGAATAGTTAGTTCTACTCCTTCTAAAAAGGTATTGCGGGTTTGAACTTCAAAAGCAAACTGCAAACTAACTGGTTCGACACAGGTAAATTCGCCAACTATCAAAGAAATTTTTTCTATTTTTGGTTGTTCTGGTTGAGAATAATACCAATCTTTAACCGTCAGGATTAAAGCCTTGGTCATATCAGTTTCGTGCATATTTTTAGTTATTATTAAATAGGCATTCGCCCTGGCTCGATAATCATAAATAAACTACATTCGGTTTAATTACCTAACTGTGAATCTGTAATTAAAATATGTCTGGGTTGAGATTTAACTTTTTTAAACCAAGAATTAATAGCCAAAAAGTCACTTAAATCAAATCCGCCTTCTTCTGCAACATGGGTATAAGCATAAAGACCAATATCGGCAATAGTGTATTTATTTGCTACAAAAAAATCATGTTTTTTTAAATGCTGTTCCATAACATTTAAAGCTTTGTAACCCAATTTTCGCTTTTGTTCGATCTGTTCTCGATATTTATCGGCGTGCTTGAGTTCGGTAATCCAAAAACGAGGAGTAGCAATATTTGGTTCGTGACTATATTGCTCGAAAAATAGCCACTGCATTATTTGAGTTTGTTGATATTTATCTTTGGGGAAGTACTTCGTTCCTTGACTAAGATGATATAAAATTGCGTTCGATTCAGAAATAAATGTATCCGAGGCAATTTCTAGCAAGGGAATTTTACCATTAGGATTTTTAGCCAAAAATTCAGGGGTACGAGTTTCTTGCTTGAGAATATTGAGTTGAATTAACTCAAAAGGAATTTGTAATTGTGTTAATAACAAGCGAACTTTATAGCCATTGCCAGAAGGGAGAAAGTCATATAGTTTATACATAATTAGTACTTATAGTTATTAAGCGCGAATTAAAATAAACTAAACTTTGCCCATCGCGGTATTTATCGTATAGTTTGTATAGTTGACCGATAAATTGCTCCTTTGGTTTTCTTTTGGGTATGTATGATGTACTCATGGCACGCCCGACTAAACCAAGACGATCTAAGACTTGTCGAGCGGGAAAAGTTAGCAAAGTAACGGTTGAAAATAGAAAAGTTTCGCGGAGAAATCTTTTCGCGTAACGCAACTCGGACTGATTATTAGAAACTGTTTTGGTAAAATGACTATACTCGGCGGTAAATTCATCTTGACGAGCGCGATTATTGCAGACTGCTGCTAGTCTTCCCTTTGGCTTCAAAATACGAGCAAATTCTTTAAGTGTCGGTTCGCGATTAAACCAATGAAAAGCTTGAAAGCAGGTGACTAGGTCGACTGAATTATTTTCTAGTTTAGTATTCTCAGCATTACCATCTTGAAATTTTACTAATGAATCAGGTTTTGCTGCTTGTCTCATAGCTGCATTTGGCTCGATCGCAATTACTTTAATTCCCCTATCTGCTAATAAACGGGAAGAAATACCAGTTCTTGCCCCGATATCAGCAACTATTAACTGCGATGGTGCGCTTAATCCCTTTAAAATCGCGTCAATAGCTTCTGATGGATAACTAGGTCGATATAAAGCGTAATCTATTGCGCGATCGCTAAATCGCTCTTGGGGATTCATATGATATAGATTGTCAGTCATTTGTCTTATGCTTTATTAATCAAACTGCCTCTATTAGCTTCCTCTGCTTGATTAACTCCAAGGTTCATCTACTACCTGGGCTTCATCGTGAATATAGGCGGGCTTTTCGGTGCGGGGTAACTGTCCCGATAAAACTAAATGTGCCATCGTGTCGCAAATGACGCGGGTTGCCATTAGTGCTGTCATATCACTTACGTCATAGGGTGGAGAAACTTCAACCACTTCTATACCGCAAACCGTAGTGTTCTGCACTATTTTTTTGAGCAAATATAAAACTTCGCGGGGTAATAAACCACCAGGTTCGGGCCAACCAGTACCAGGAACGAATCCTGCATCAATGCAGTCAATATCAAAGCTAATCCAAACGCAATCTGTACCGTCTGTAGCTTTCTCGATCGCAAAGTCGGCTGCTGCATCTAGACCCATTTCCATAATGTCGGTAACGGTTAAAATGTTAGTCGCTCTTTCCCGACAGACTTTTACTCCAGGACGGGGTACTTGCCAGCCACCAATGCCCATCTGAACTAAGTTTTTGGCTGGGGCATTTGCCATATTGGTAGCATGAAACCAAGGACAGGTGTGCATCCTTTCATCTAAGTCTGTTTCTTGAGTATCCGCATGGCGATCGAAGTGAATAATTCCCACTTTTTTATCTCCCAAATGACGACAAACAGCCCTTACTGTGGGAAATCCAATGGAGTGATCGCCACCTAAGATAATTGGAAATGCACCAGAACTAAAAACATGAGCTACGCCTTTAGAAATCTGGTCGAAAGACTTTTCATTGTTGGCAGGAATAGTAAAAATATCTCCCACATCACAAAGCGTAATCTGTTCCCGCAAATCTACCCCAAACTCAAAGTTATATGGCGTATATAGAGCAGAAATTTTACGAATACCTTGAGGCCCAAAACGAGTACCAGGGCGATAGGTAGTGCCAGAATCGTGGGGAACGCCGATAATTGCTACATCATAATTGCCTACTTGGTTAACATTCTCTAAATAAGGAGCTTTTAAGAAAGTATTAATCCCCGCATAGTGGGGCAATTCTCCCCGCGAAAACGTAGAAATAGTTCGATCTTTAATACTTCCTGCTGCTTCTAAACCATATTCGAGACCCTGTTCTACTTCTTGTTGCCAACCTGTCAAAGGTAGCTGGCGTTCTTTGTCTAACGCTTTTTGTGCTTCGCTTTTGGATTCGTTCTCATTATTACTCGGTGGTTGGAATGGGGATTGCTCGCTCATAAAATTATTCCTCTGCAATTTATCTTAAAAGGTAAAACTCAGTCCGCTATTATATTCGTTTCTGTTATCATTTGCTGACTAAAAAGGTAAGATGTTCGCTCATAAAATTATTCTTTGGCAATTTATCTCAAACGCAAAAAACCCAGGAAGAACGACACTATATTTCAAGCATCGAATCCTCCCGGGCTTTTTTCCCGCCGTGGAGCTACCTAGTAATTAGCAATTGCTTTCTTAAGTAGCCTGCTTCTCTCGGACCAGTCATTAATTAGCACTGCTATAAATCGGAACCCTAGAAGCCTTCTAAAATTTTTTTCTACTTTCAACTTATCTGCTTATTACGAGGAAAAATGTATCTATTGTTACTTAATCTTGTAGAGAAATGTTATTTGATATTATTGTTTATTAACAAAAAATAAGCTGGAAAAAATGGCGATCGCCATTCTGGTTAAAAAAAGTGAAAATAAACTTCAACTTTTGAGCGGTAAATTATTTACTGCTGACGGTTAATTCGCTACTAGATTCTTTAGCCCGAGTTAAGCCGAAGAACTGGCTCATACTTTTAATCAAGCTATCGATATAGGTAAACAGAACTGGGACAATCACTAAAGTCAAAAGAGTAGAGGTAGTAAAACCGCCAATAACGGCGATCGCCATCGGACTGCGCACTTCGCCATCCGCACCAAACTCTAGCGCAATGGGCAACATCCCCGCAATAGTTGAGATCGAGGTCATCAAAATCGGACGCAAGCGAGATACTCCCGCAGCAATTACGGCATTACGCCGAGTTTTTCCTTCTTTTAACCCTGCCAGAGCAAAATCTACCAGCAAAATTGCATTTTTAGTTACCAATCCCATCAGTAAGACAATACCGATCAGAGCAAATAGCCCGAGTTCTTTTTGAGTAATTAATAAACCTAATAATGCGCCACCGACAGATAAAGGCAAAGCGGCTAAGATTGCCACAGGATAGAAAAAGTTGTTATAGAGCAGCACCAAAATAGCGTAGATGCAAAGAATCGCTAAACCCAACGCCCCCGCAAAACGAGAAAAGACATCTCGCATAATTTCCGCATCCCCTGATGGCTCTTCTTTTACTTCTGGCGGTAAAGACTGCATCGCAGGCAAAGCCCTGATTTTGGCGATCGCATCTCCTAAAGCCAACCCCTGCAAGTTACCTTCAACCGTTACCTGACGGTTGCGGTTGAATCTTTCAATCGTGGCTGGGCTACTGCCTAAACGAATTGTCGCCACGGCTTCGATCGGCACTAATGAGCCATTACGCGCGGGAATACGCAGGTTTTTAAGAGTTTCGAGATCTAGGCGTTTTTTGGGGTCAATTTGGATGCGGATCGGGATCTGACGATCTGGCAGATTAAACTTAGCCAGGTTGAATTCGCTATTACCAATAGATGCTAAAGAAGCGGTATTGGCGATCGCCTGGACGGAAACTCCCAAATCCGCTGCCCTTTGGGGGTCTGGTTCAATGATCACTTCTGGCTTGATTAAGCTGGCACTGGTGTTTACATCAACTAATCCAGGGATTTCGCGGATTTGTTTTTCGAGGTTATTTGCCGTCTGGGCTAATATTTGCGGATTATTGCTGCGCAGAATCAAAGAAACATCTTTATCGCTACCCCCTGCGCCACGGCTTTGAAAGCTAATTCTGGCTCCAGGAATTTCATTAAATACCTGACGCATCCGATCTTGAAACTCTTGCTGAGATATGTCCCGTTCGTTTTTAGGCAATAGATTTATAGATAGCGAGCCAGTGTTAATGTTTTCTTCTGCCCCTACCTGAGCAAGTATGCTGGCAACTGCGGGCTGTTGGCGGATTGTTTTGTCTAACTGTTTGATTACCGCCTCAGTCTCATCAAGCTGTGAACCAGGGGGCAACTCGACCTGAACTATGCTTAATCCAGTATCTCCAGCGTCAAATAAGCCTTTGGGAATGTAGGGAATTAGCTGTAAACTACCAAAGAAAAAACTTGCTGCCAGAATTAAAACGGCAACACGATTTTTTAAAGCAAAAGTTAGTAAGAAACGGTAGGGTTGGCGTTTTGCCCCAGCATTAGGATCGAAGTTTTGAGAAGAAAAGGAATCGGCAGAATAGGTTCGGATCTCGCTTGCTTCTTTTCTCTGTGGGGTAAGATCATAATTTACAGCATTGAAGGCGCGAAAGCGAGGATACTGAAAAGCCTGCTTTTTGGGCTTGAGTAAATAGGCACTCAGCATTGGCGTAACGGTACAGGCTACTAGAGTAGAGAACATAGTTGATACTGCCACTGTTACCCCGAAAGGCTGAAAGTACTGACCAGGAATACCTCCCATAAACGCTACAGGAATAAATACCGCCACAATCGTTGCCGTGGTTGCCACAACCGCTAAGCCAATTTCTCGCGCTGCATCTAAAGCTGCCTGAAACGGCTTTTTTTTCATTTGCAAATGGCGATCGATGTTTTCGATCATACAAATCGCATCATCTACCAAGTTACCTACTGCCAAGGCTAGGGCTAACAGGCTCATGCTGTTGAGGGTATAGTCTAAAGTTTTCATTACCCAAAAGGTAGGAATAATAGACAGGGGCAGGGCAGTAGCGGTAATGAAGGTAACGCGCCAGTCACGCAGAAACAGGCCCACAGTCAGCACAGTCAGTAAACAACCTAAAATTAAAGAATCGATTGTTCCCTGATAGGAATCGCGAATTTCATCAGCCAGGGTAAAGATCAGCTCGACATTGACATCTTCAGGAAGAATAGTTTTTAATTGGGCAATCGCCTCGGTTACAGCTTCTTCAACAGATACCGAACTACTGCCCAAGCTACGTTTTATGGCAAAGCTAACTACTGGCTGCCCATCTAAAAAGGCTTTTTGTCGTGATTCTTCAAAGTCATCGGCTACTTCGCCAAAGTTCGATAGGGGAACAGTCGTCCCGTTTTCTAGTCCAATCGGATAAGCCTGTAAATCCCTAACGGTTTTAGCACTACCCAAGGTACGTACGCTTTGTTCTCTGCCTCCAACTTCGGAACGTCCTCCTGACAAATTAAGATTAAACTGAGCAATTTGATTGTCAATTTCGCTGGCGGTAATGCCGTAAGCCTGTAGACGTTCTGGATCTAAATTTACCCTCACCTCGCGGTCTAATCCCCCTAGCCGCTCAACCTGACCCACTCCCTTGATATTCAACAGTTCGGGGATAATCGTGCGATCTACTAAGTCACTCAATTCTTCTACAGATCGTCGCTCGGAAACAACTGCATAAGTAACCACCGTCCCACCGGTAAACTCTAGCTTGGTTACGCTGGGTTCATCGATATCTTGAGGCAGTTCGGGGCGAATTTGAGCAATAGCGTTGCGGACTTCATTGAGCGCGCGATCGCTGTCTACTCCTAAGTCAAAGTTAATTACTGTATTAGAATTACCATCAGTAACTGTAGAACTGAGTTCATCGATTCCATCTAAATTAGCTACCGCATCCTCAATCTTCTTGGTTACTTGGGTTTCTAATTCCGTCGGACTAACCCCTCTTTGAGTCGCACGCACAATCACAATCGGCACGTCGATATTAGGCGACTCATCGATTCCTAAGCTTAAAAATGAGCCAATACCAATAATTCCCAAAATAAGAAAAGTGACAATGGTGGGAACGGGATTTTTAATCGACCAGGAGGAAAAATGGAAAGACATACTTGGAGAGGAATTAGGGATAAAAGATGAGGTATCGAGAAAAATAGTTCACTCTATTTTAATCTCGCAAAAGTTTTAGTGTTCTGGCCGTATTTGCTTCGGCCTCTATTGACAAAGGCTCTGCAAGTTTTGGTGAAATAAACTACAATGTATTTATAGTAAAAACTACTATAATTGCCGCTCAAACTAAATTTTTAAACTAAAGGCTATTTATTACCATGTTTACCGCAGTTAAACCCAAAGCTAATCTTGACGAAATTCCCAGCGATCTGTTTGGAGCAATAAACAAGCTAAAAAAAGAGCTTAACGCCGTAGTTTTGGCTCATTACTACCAAGAGGCGGATATTCAAGATATTGCTGATTATTTAGGCGATTCATTGGGTTTATCTCAACAGGCTGCCAGCACTGATGCGGAAGTTATTGTCTTTGCAGGAGTGCATTTTATGGCAGAGACGGCGAAGATTCTTAATCCTAAAAAGCTAGTCCTCTTACCAGATTTGGAGGCTGGCTGTTCCCTAGCCGATAGTTGTCCTCCTGAAGATTTTCGGGCTTTCAAGGCTGCTCATCCCGATCACCTAGTTATTTCTTACATCAACTGTACAGCCGAAATCAAGGCACTCAGCGATATTATTTGTACAAGTTCTAATGCAGTTAAAATAGTTAATCAGATTCCTGCCGAACAGCCGATTATTTTTGCTCCAGATCGCAATTTAGGTCGTTATGTTAGTGAGCAAACAGGTAGAGATTTGGTTTTATGGCAAGGGAGCTGTATTGTTCACGAAACTTTCTCAGAAAAAAGCCTGATCGAACTCAAAGTTGAAAATCCATCTGCCGAAATTATTGCTCACCCTGAATGTGAGCCTCCTGTGTTGCGTCATGCAGACTATATTGGTTCAACCACCGCTTTGTTGAACTATTGCCAGCAAAGCCAGAGTGATAAATTTATTGTTGCTACCGAACCTGGTATCATTCATCAGATGGAAAAAGCTGCACCCAACAAACAGTTTATTCCCGCACCAGCCACGAACAATTGTGCCTGTAATGAATGCCCTTATATGCGCTTAAATACTCTCGAAAAGTTGTATCTGGCAATGAAAAACAAAACTCCAGAAATTACCTTACCTGAAGATATTCGCCTGAATGCGTTAAAACCAATTCAAAGAATGTTAGCAATGTCATAAACAACAGCGCAGTTTTCATGCTTGATAGACTGCGCTGTTGATTAATTAGCTATTAGCTATTAGCTATTAGCTATTAGATTAAACTGGTGTGTTCTACTCAACCAAAAAGCGCAGCAACTTGCCTATTTAGCAAAATTAGCCGCAGGACAACCTACTGCACCCTGTTTAGTAAGTTCCTGAAGATAAAATTTAGTTTCTTTCCCCCAGCCAGCCGAGCTGTACCAACGTTCCAGCCAAATTTGAGCATCAATATACATTTCAGAATCAGCAGGTATTTTACAAAGATGTCTGATTGCTTCGAGAACTCTGCTTTGTTTACCCAATTGCGGAGTCGCTAAAACTCTTAGCTGATTCAAAGCAGCTTCGCAATTATCGGGAAAGTATATTGGTAGCTCTTGCTTATTTTTTTCTAATTGAGATATGAGATTTAATGAAGAACCCGCGTTGGCAACACTTAGTTCATCACAAAACTGTCTGAGTTCACCTGTTTCTACTAAAGAGCCAGAAGATGACTGTTGTTCTTGTTTTGATAGCGATGAATAATAATTATTAATCGTTAAAAATAGAGGTATTAATAAAGCGATCGCAGCTAAAGTTATTATTGAACTTATCTTAGTTAATGGTTCAGGAGTATTGGTATTTTGTTCGCTCTTAAAGTCATTGGTGCTATTACTGGGGTTAAATTCTATCTTCAAACTATCAGGACTTAAAGCTAATTTTTGAGCTGAAGTACCAGACTCATACTCAGTGATTGTAGATATTTTATACTCAGGATTTACATTAGTTATGATAGTGTTGTTTGTCTCAAGTTTACTTATTTCTTGAGAGATAAATTTATGATTGAAAATTTGCTGATAAATTAAATTAGCAACTTTTAGATGGTTATTTTTTTTGACGACTAAACCCAAACTCAACAGTTCGTTTTGCTCTTTAGTTTGTTGATATTGTTTATTACCTGCAAGTAATATTTTGCGATATTCTTTTAATAACCAAATAGAGTCGCATCTTGAATTTTTGAGAAAATTCCCTTTGACTACTCTAATATATGCTGCTGCTTTGCTAATTTGCCAGTTCTTAATCAACGATTCTTTAATAAAGCGATCGACTGTATTAATTTCTAATCCAGTAGGAATATTAAAATTAGAGTTGGCAAATACATAAGAAATAGTTTTAGTCAGCCCAAAATTTCCCCCAGTCCAGGCTAAAATTCTACTTAAAATTAAAGAATAATTAGCGTATTTTTCTTCCAAATGTAGAGTATCTTGATTATATTGCTCCAGGGACATGAAGGACATTAGCTGAGGTGCTTGAGAGAAACTAGCTAAAAAAAAATTAATTGTATTTTGCTGAATCCAGCCTTTTTTTACGGCTAAAACTCCAAATTTTTGTTGATTATTTTTCTGCTCTTCAAGTATGGTTTTAATTTGCTGTTCATTTAGCAAACAGGCTTGGTTTAAATAATATCCTATGGGAAACTGTTGACCTTGAGCAAGAAATATATGCCATTTATTGACAAAAAACTCAATAGTTTTAGCTGTTATTCCCTCTTGTAAAACCAGAATTTCTCCTAGCTTCATTTGAGAGTATTTTACTTGAATATCTAAGGCATTTTGCAACTGTTCTTGAGAAATTAAACCAGCATTTTGTAACAATATTCCCAAAAGCGGTTTGTGATTCTGATTCGACATTTTGGATAATACTTTGAAAAAACAAATAATTTTATCGATTAATTAATCGTTAACTGTTAACTGCCTAAATCTTGTTAACATATTGAGTTATTTAACAGCTACTCCTTGATACATATAGCCGATAACCTTAGGCAATTTAGGAGCATAAAACTGTTCAGTAATTACATTAGGAAATTTTTTTTGCACTATGTCATTGATTTTGCGATTAAGATGACAACCATCAGCAAGAACCTTTTGAATTGGCGTTAGCCGATTTTGCCAAACTTGAATCTGAGTTTCACTACTCAAGCCATGTTCAATAAAGTAAAACTTACCTCCTGGCTTTAATACACGATGAATTTCAACGATCGCCCGATCGACTAGAGGAATACTACATAGCGTCCAGGTACAGACCACTGAATCAAATGTACTATCTGTCATTGGTAAGCTTTCGCTATTTAAAACTTTGTAGTCTACGGTAATCTGGGACTGGTTAATGCGCGATCGCGCCAGCTTCTGCATCCCAGGATTAGGATCGATGGTAGTAATTTTGTTTACCTCCTCGGGATAATGAGGTAAATTTAAGCCTGTACCAAAGCCAATCTCTAAGATCTCTCCCGATACATTTGCCAGCAGTTTTTGACGATATTCCCGCAGATTTGCGCCAGACATGGAAAAATCGATGCAGTAAGGAACAATTAAATTAGAATAAAAACCCATTGTTAAAACTTGTTAATAAATTGATTTAATTAGAATGCTGTAAATTTTTACCTGCAACTGACAACTGTTTTTAACTTAAAATAAATCTTGCCTGTGTTAGTAAATTACCTTCGGCTATGCAGTTTCAAGAAATCATTACCCAGCTCGGCAAGACAGCTAAATTAAATAGTCTGAGCCAAAATCAAAGTTTAAATCCTCAAATTGAGGGAGTTGCAGCCATAGACAAAGCAGACCGTAACTCATTAAGCTATGTAGAAGGAGGAAAGTTTGCCGCTGCGATCGCCACAACCCAAGCTGGTGCTTTAATATTACCTCCAGATGAAACTTTGCAAGCACAGGCTTTAGCTAGAGATATTGCTTGGATTGCTACCTCCAACCCCAGGCTGTTGTTTGCCAGTGTAATTAGCTTATTTTATCAACCCTTTAAACCCTCACCAAGTATCCATGCCAGCGCAATTATTCATTCTAATACTAGTTTAGGAAAAGATATTTATCTTGGTGCAAATGTAGTAATTCAGCAGGGTGTAACTATTGGCGATCGCGTGCAGATTCATCCTAATGTGGTAATTTATCCTGATGTTACTATCGGTAGCGATACTGTTCTTCATGCTAACTGTACGATCCACGAACGAACCCAAATTGGCTCTGAGTGCGTAATTCATAGTGGTGCTGCTATTGGCTCAGAAGGCTTTGGCTTTGTGCCGACGGCAACAGGCTGGTACAAAATGGAACAGTCTGGCTATACCGTCTTGGAAGATGGGGTAGAAGTTGGCTGTAATAGTGCCGTAGATCGCCCTGCGGTAGGAGAAACTAGAATTGGACGCAACACCAAACTAGATAACTTAGTCCAAATCGGCCATGGCTGTCAGATTGGACGCAACTGCGCTATGGCAGCTCAAGTAGGCTTAGCTGGAGGCGCAATAATTGGTAATGGGGTAATGTTGGGGGGACAAGTCGGGGTGGCGAATCAGGTAACGGTTGGCGATCGCGTAATTGCTACAGGACAAACTGGCATTACTGGCAACGTGGCATCAGGAGAGATGGTTTCGGGAATGCCTCATATCCCCAGCCAGCTATATCGTAAATTATTTGTGATCTATAAGCGATTACCCGAAATATATCAGATGTATAAAGAATTGAAGAAACAAAAATAGCACCATAATATGCTAAGTATTGCTAATTATTTTGTTCATAACGTAGGTGAGTGCGATACTCTTGAAAAATGCTATGAAGGTAAACGGGTTGTGTTGCAAAAACTTTGTTAAAACAGAGCTTTCCCATCCAACCAGCTCTCGTTAAGCCACCACTCCAAAAATTTAGATACACGAATCCTACTTGAGCCTGGATATCTACTTTGGCTACTCCCTGAATTTGACCTTTGCGGATCATGTTCATCACTTCATAACCTTTCAAAGTTCGTCGGACTGTATTGAATGAGCCAAACGCCATCCCTGGGTTGACCAGTCGTTTGATGAACCGGTGATCCTGTTCCACGATATTATTGAGGTACTTAACTCTTCGTAGTTCAGTAGTTTTAGCAAAAGTTTTGTTTTCCGTAAGTTCGTCAATCGCTAAGGGATAAGCCGCATTCTTATCCACATTTATCACCCGCGGCTCCTGGTTATGATCTGCCTTCAGAGCTTTAAAAAAGAAGCGTTTTGCTGCCGGCGCATCTCTTTTGGCGCTCAACATAAAGTCCAGAGTGTTACCCTCTGAATCCACTGCCCGATACAGATACTTCCATTCACCCTTAACTTTTATATAGGTTTCATCCACTCGCCATGAGTCATTGGTTGGTTTCAAGTGTGATCTGCATCGCTTATCCAGTTCTGAAGCATAAACCTGCACCCAGCGGTACACCGTCGAATGATCCATTGTGAGTCCCCTCTCGATCATCATCTCTTCTAGATTGCGGTACGAAAGCGGATATCGTAAGTACAACCGAACACACAGCAAGATGATTTGTGATTGAAAGTGACGCCACTTAAAGGGGTAGTTAGGGTTCATGAACGAGGTGGATTGGGCAAGCAACAGTAAGTACAATTGCTCTTTTACCAGACTTTCACTAGTTTTTGCAACACAACCCGATTAAACGTTTCATATTGGCTACGCCTATAAATTATTTTGTTAAGGGAGAAAAGGAGGAGGCTAAACAAAACTTCTCCCAGTCTCCCAGTGATGCGAAGCCCTAAAAGATTCGCTTCGCATCACGGTATCCTTTAGGACTCCTAGTCTTCTAGTTATTTCCTGGTAGCTGCTGTGGTTGTGCGGGCGGAATGCGATTACCCTCTGGGCGAAGGGGGACGCCTTCGCGAACCATAGTTGCTGTCATAGGTGTAAAACGACTGGGTTGAACGCAGGGGGCATTATCTAGTTCGTCTCTTAGCTTGCCTGCAAAAGTTTCAAACATATCCGATAAAGTTTGGCGATCGCTCAAGCATCCCTGTAACGCAGTCAGTTGTTCTAGCGTCCAGTTGTAAAGCTGAGTGTCTCCCTGTTCGATGCGTAAATATAGCTGAGTTTCAAACTGTCCCAAGCGAGAGTAGAAGTTGTTTACCTCTGCCTTAATAGTCTGCATATCCATAAAGAACTGTTGTTTCTTGATATCGGATAGGACAGTGGTTTTAATCGAGTCGGTGTAGTTTTGGTTTAACTCATTTTTAACGATAGAAGTGACATCATCGCGGAAGTTGAGGATTTTGTTTTCCAGTTTGACATCAATGCGATCGTCTACGTTATTTATGACGTTATTGACGACTACTTGGACGCTATTGTCAGTTTTGTTTTCTACTGCTGTATTAATACGTCTGTCGATGTCAGTTTGTAATTGATTGACCACCAGGTTTTTGATGTTCTGGGTTTGAACTTCTAGCTTGGAGTCAACCGTAGAATTAACCCGCTTCTCTAGATCTCCCTGTAACTTTTTAGTTACGGAGTTATCGATTTCTAAAGTTTGATCTGTTAGTTTGAGATTGACTACAGAATCGATCCGTTTGTCTACATCCGCCTGTAGCTGTTGAATTACCAGATTTTTAATATTCGGCGTTTGGTCGGCAACCTTAAGATTGACTACAGAATCGATCCGCTTATCCATATCTGCCTGTAGCTGTTTGATTACCTGGCTATTAATCTCTTGTGCCTGGTTTTCTACTTTGACATTAACGACTGTATTAATACGTTGATCGATGTCACTCTGTAACCGTTGGACGACGAGGTTATTGATTTCTTCGGCTTGGTTATCGACCTTGAGGTTAACTACTGTATTGATACGATTATCGATATCGCCCTGTATTTGTTCGACAACCTGGTTTTTGATTTGAGTAGAGCGATCGCTGATCTTTAAATTAACTACTGACTCTACACGCTTATCAATATCACTCTGTAGCTGTTGAATAACTTGGTTTTTAATTTCCGTAGAGCGATCTCTCAGTTTTAGATTTACTTGTTCTTCAACCATCGAAGTCATTCTGGTATCGATTAGTTCGTTCAACCGACTATCAAAATAACTAGACCAACCCTGAAAGTTTTGGTTAAAGCTGACTTCCATCTGTTGTGTGATGGACTTCATCATAAACTCTAACCGCGCTACTTGAATGGCTAAGTCTTTAGCCTGGGTTTGATAGCCTTTGAGAATCCACTTCTCTAAATTGTCCCAGTAATAAGCTTCTTTCTTCTCATCTTGTTCGTCAGTTACCGTAACCGAAGTCTCGATTTTGGCTGCCATTTGCTGCCACATCCGTTCCATTTCGGCTTCATCAAAGCGGAAGCTAAAGCTATTCCCGCTACCAACTTTTATCTGCTGAGATGTTTTACCACCGTTTCCACCATTGCCACCACTTGCGCTGGTAACTGTGGTTTGAGTGGTACTGCTTTTAGAAGTAGCAACGCCAACTTTCTCTGTACTTTGTCCACTACTGGATGCGCTGACACTCTCTCTCTCGGTACTTTTATTAGTTCCACCACTGGATGCAGTAACGTTAACCTTATCAGTACTGTTAGTTGTTCCAGCAGTAACCGTAACCTGCTGTTGATATTGCTTGGCTATCTCTTCTGCACTCACAGATTCAACTGCAACAATAATTTGTCCTTCGTTATCTTCTTTGTAGGTATCGAAGAACAAGCCCGATAAAGTAGTTTTAGTTTTTACTTCTAAAACAAACTCGTCTTTTAGACCGTTTAAAGAACACCAGGTTTCACTAGTTTCCACTCCTGAAAGCTGAGTGACAAACTTACCCGCCTTAATCTGGATTAATGCCCAAGGTTCTAGCTTGAATTTTTTCTCATCCGACCAATAGCTAGCATTGCCTTCTCGGATCTTGACCCGATAGTTACCAGGGGCGAGTTCGATAAAGTTTTGTGACCACTGTTTGAGAGTGGATAAATATTGTTCGTTGAGGATATAAGTATTGCTTTTACTGTTAACAGTTAGTTCTTGAGTTTGAGAATTATCGTTGTTTTTAACCGTCAATTTAACCGAACCGCTATGTTGGCGGTTATTTAGATTAAAAAATAAAGCACACAAAACAGCCTGTCCTTTTATTTCTAGCTGTAGCTTCTGATTGTATCCATTTAAAGTCGTCCAGGTAGCACCCGTTTCTACTCCCGTATTTTGGTTAACAAAGGTACTGCCTTCAGTGCCATAGATCCACAGTAAGACAAAAGGTTCTCCCTCTGATTCATTACTATAGCTGTAGCGTCCATCGGTAATCTGAATCTCAAAATTACCTCGATCTAACGTTAGCTTACTGGCAATATTTTCTTGCAGGGTATTCATCCCTTCAGGATCGATTACGTAACAGTTGTCTTTAGTATCGATAGTTAATAGCTGCATATTTTCCTCCACTGTTTGCTGAGATTGATTAGAATTAGTTTCTGAAACGGTTGCTGTCTTGGCTAGTACTGGTTGATATACGGTCATACCCGCCCAACGATTAGCAGGATTGGTTTTGGTGACTACCTTGCCTTTACCCGTCTTGATATCGATGCGAATTAGCTGCCCGTCTTTACCTAAATTAAAGAAGTTACCCGTTACGCCATAAAGAACATCATCGATAAATTCCATGCTGGCAAGATCGGGGAAATCAATATCACCAATAACTTGAACTTTGCCACTATCTAGATCGCAGGTAGCTAATTGTTTCTTATTGTCAGTACCGATTAAAGTAATATAGGCTTTACCAGAACTATTAAACGCAACTTCTCCACAACCCCGCTTGTCTTTACTTACCGTTACCGCAGGCTTACCTTTACCCGTTTTGAGATCGATCGCAATTAATTGTTTGGCAGCAGAAGCATATAAAGTATCGCGCTGGCTATTATACGCCAACCCTACCACATCAAAGCTAATATTCCCTACTGCGACTGCTTTTCCAGCGCGATCGATCTGTACCAACTCAGTTGTTTTGTTACCCCGACGTAATCCATATAGTTGCGAACCGACAAACGCTAGATCGTAAACCTCTGTAGTAATTGAACCTATTAAATCTGCTTTTCCTGTCTGAAGATCTAGGGTATAAAGCTGACTAGCTTTTCCAGCCACACAATCCTGAATATATACCGTACCAGATTCAAAATTCATGCTATCTGTTTTCATAGTACGACTGCCACAGATAACCTTTTCTAAAACAGCACCAAATCCTTCAAGGCAATCGCGATTTGTAAAAGCTTGTCCTCCCGTTTTGGTAGCTAGTCTGGCGTATTCTGAAGCAATACCCTGTCGATGTTTGCTCTTGGATGTTCCGAAATAAGTATGAACGATAACTCCTGCTGCTTGAGCTTTCGTAATAGCAGCATTTGCCGATTCAATATCCGTCCGTTCGGTTTTAGAACCTCCACCATCGAAGGCTTCGTCACCCAGATAGAATATGACTTTGCTGGCATTTTCTCGCCAGTTGAAGTGTTCGATTAAATCCTCGATCGCTCGCGCGCCATCTTCTTGCGCCCCTGCTGATTTTAACTCCCCCCGCTTTCTGCTTCTTAGGGAAGATTCACTAACCTTACATTCATTAGTTAAATAGTTCCTGACCGTTCGAGCAAACTGTGTTTCTTTCCACGTTCCTTCGATTCCCAGCCAAATGACTCTTAAGTTCGACGGACAGCTAACTTTAGCTGCATCAATTGCTGTTTGAGCTGCTTTATTTAAAGCTTGAGCTTCGTCTTTCATTGAAGGACTAGTATCGATAACGATTACTAAATCCGTATTGGGGATGTTGTTTAAAGATCGATCGTTCATTTTATTGGGCTTTCTTGGTTTAAGCAAAGAAAAAATACTTCTAAGCATAGAAAACATACCTATCCTCAGATAAGCTAGCTTGACATTTAGCTGACAATTAAAAACTACTTCAGGTATTTGGTAGTAATATCGTTAGTTAATTTCATCAGTAGAATTTATGATTTATGGCATTGAAAAGCATACCAAATATCTAAAATCTAGAAAATTTCGAATATTTTGTAGATTTGTATAGCTACTTGAAATTAAACCAATTATAAGTACAATCTAAGCCAGAAAAACTAAAATTTTAAATTGTACTTAGCAAATTGCGAAAAATAATTTTAATTACTTAAATTTGTAATCTTATAGATTAGTTAGTTTCAATCTACAGTTAATATAGCCTATTTTGAATGCTATTTTATATTTATTAATAAACTAGAACCAGGCGTAACTTTTGCCAAGTTGCACTACGACGAGACTGTTCGTGGAAAGAACGTAAAAACGGTAGAAAGTCTACAGCAGTCTGGGGATACTCGAAGATACGATTGACCAACGGTCACAGATTACTCCGTCGTTTTACGGCGGAGTAATCTGTGACTTCATTAATAGTCAAAACTAAAAGACGATCTGTATACTAGAGAACATAACTTTCAAAAAAGATTTTGCAACTCAACCGGTCAACGCGAATACATGTATCATAATCTTGCTTTTCCAAGCCATTTTCTTGACTCCAATTCTGGATCATAAACAAAGATAAGGAAGCATTAAGCACTCGATTTAAATCCCAATATTGTTATCTTCAATAGCTGAAATTTAAAAATTATAAGTTATGCAATTAATTCTTTACAGCAAGCCAGGCTGCCATTTGTGCGAAGGGCTGCAAGAAAAATTAGAGCGGGTGAGCAATATTGATTTTGAGCTAGAAATACGCGATATCAACGCTCGCGAAGATTGGTTTTCTGCTTATCAATATGAAATCCCCGTATTATGTCAAAAATTGCCAAATACCGAAAAACCCTTGCCCCGTATATCTCCTAGAGCTACAGTAGCTAAATTAGAGCAAATGTTACAGAAAAACTTAAGGACATTAGAGTAAAAAAATGTGCAAAATATAGTACCGTTAACCGCATTTGCCCAAAATAAATATGATGAAGCTGCGCGAATTATTAGCTAAGGTAAATCTCCAGCAACCAGAACATAGTGCTTTGGATTTAGAAGTGAATCGAGTTTGCACCAATTCCCATGCCTGCAAACAAGGAGATTTATTTATTGGAATGCCTGGAACTAGGGTAGACGGAGGAGAATTTTGGCGCAGTGCTATGGGACAAGGAGCGATCGCTGCCGTAGTAACTCCCCAGGCTGCAAATAAACAACCCCCCAGTCAAGATGTCTGTGTAATTCAAACCCAAGATATGATCGCTACCTGTAGTGCGATCGCAGCAGCCTTTTATGACTATCCAACAAATAAGCTGGGTATGGTTGGAGTTACGGGAACAAATGGCAAAACTACTACCAGCCATCTAATTGAATATTTCTTGCTTCAGGCACAACATCCCACGGCAATGCTAGGTACTCTTTATACTCGCTGGCCGGGGTATAGTCAAATTGCTACCCATACTACTCCTTTTGCTCTAGAATTGCAGTCTCAGTTAGCTGAAGCAGTAAAAGCTGGTAATAAGTATGCGGTTATGGAAGTTAGTTCTCATGCACTAGCTCAAGGAAGAGTTAAGGGCTGTGGTTTTGAGGTGGGAGTATTTACCAACCTGACTCAAGATCATTTGGATTACCATCAGGATATGGAAGACTATTTTCAGGCCAAATCTCAGTTATTTAGTCCAGAATATTTGCAGGGTAAAGCAATTATCAATCTCGACGATTCTTATGGTCAGCGTTTGATCGAACAACTCGATCGCAGCCAGGTTTGGACTTACAGCGTCGATAACCAGGATGCTGACTTGCATACCAGCAATTTAGACTATCAGTCGACAAAAGTTAGCGGTATCTTGCATACTCCCGCAGGAGAAGTGGCATTTAATTCTCCTTTAGTTGGTCAGTTTAATTTAGCGAATCTTTTGGCAGCAGTTGGTGCAGCACTGCATTTAGGAGTAGATTTAAAACTATTAGCAAATAGCTTACCTCAATTTGCTGGTGTTCCTGGCAGAATGGAACGAGTGCAGGTAAGTCCAGAGCAAGATCTCAACGTAATTGTCGACTATGCTCATACTCCTGATAGCTTAGAAAACTTGCTCAAAGCTGCGCGTCCTTTTATCAGTGGCAAAATGATCTGTGTCTTTGGCTGTGGTGGCGATCGCGATCGCACTAAGCGCCCTTTAATGGGCAAAATTGCCGCAGAACTTGCAGACATTGCCGTGGTAACTTCTGATAACCCCCGTACCGAAAACCCCGAACAGATCCTTAAAGATGTGGTGGCAGGAATTCCCGATTCGGTTGAACCGCTGGTAATTAGCGATCGCGCCAAGGCGATCGCCACTGCGATTAAAAATGCCCAACCTGGAGACGGAGTATTAATTGCGGGGAAAGGACACGAAGATTATCAAATCTTGGGTACAGAAAAAATTCACTTTGACGATCGCGAACAGGCCAGAATTGCTTTGAGCGATCGCAATTAATCAGTTTTTAGTTTAAAGCTAGTAGCTAATAGCTATTAGCTACTAGCTTTTGAAGTTTCCTCTTCCCGCAGGATATCCGAAGGTGTATGCTTTAGCACAATGTGACTTGTGTGTTCTACTCAACCAAAAAGCTCAGTAACACAAGCTTACTTAGCTAATTTTCACATTTTTTAACAAATAATGATAAACTCTAAAACATAAACTTGCTTAAATAATCAGAGTAGATGAGTATTAGATAGGTTTTTGTTTGCACAGCTCTAAGGTTAACTTCAATTACCTACAAACAAATTTCTTACTTATGACTATTTATAGATACTCATAAGTAAGAATTGTGTTAAACATATTATGTGGGTAGGATCGGGTAAGTTAGTTTATAGCTATCCAAAAAAAAACTTACCAATTAAAACGTTGGTTTAGAGTTTAACCTTGCCATCTTATCTATTACTTAAAAAAATTAAACTTACTGAATTTGAACTGCAAGCAATAAATATAAAGGTACACTTAACAATAAAGCTAAGCTACTGTCCTCAGTAACTGGAACTAATTTAGAGCGGCCAATATATTTGCTAGCTAGAGCTAAAAATTAGCTCTGGATGTTTGTGTTGTTCAGAAATAAATAGGCAGTTCATTAATTAATATGCGAATCATTTTTCGTAGATATTTTAATTGTATTTAGGCAAATCAAAGAATGAGCCAAATTGAAGCAAAATTCGTAGCTACCGACACCACATTTAGAGTAAAGGGTTACGAAAAGATTGAATACGAGCTTTTATTTAAAGAAGGTGTATTTAATCCCCAAACTAGAGATGAGCTGCTGAAAGCAGCAGTATATAAGCTAATGGGGACTTGCTACTTGGTCAACGATTCAGACCAAGAAGCAAGTGCCAAGGCATTGGCAAAACATAGGCGGATTTGTGCCGAGTATCCCGATGCAGAATTAAGAACGCAAGTATGCATAATAAATAATGACAAGTAAATCAGAACCAGAATTATTAGTAGGGAGCATTTAATTTATCGTGGTAAGCACAGCAAATACGTCCGACATCAACGCTAGGAACAATTCCCAGCAACACGAACCAAAAAAAACCGCCAGACCAGTAACTCCATTGGGTATTCTCGTCCAGCAGCTAGAACATATTTCCAACGCAGCTAAAACCGAATCAGTTTCGCCTGAATTTAAATTATCTTTGGACAAAGCATATCACTTAGCTGCGGGTCTTGACCCCTATCTCGAAGCCTGCACTACTTCTGAATCAGAGGCTCTAGCTAACTTGACGGCTAAAACACAAAAAGAAGACTGGGGTAAGCATTTCGACGACGGAGCAACAGTACGCGCCTTAGAACAAGAAATGCTCTCAGGGCATATTGAAGGACAACTGCTAAAAATGCTGGTGTCGATTAGTAAATCTAAGCGTGTTTTAGAAGTGGGAATGTTTACAGGCTATTCGGCTTTGGCGATCGCTGAAGCTTTGCCCGATGACGGTTATCTGATCGCTTGTGAGGTAGATGAATATGTCTCTCAATTTGCGCTCGACTGCTTTGCTGCTTCTGCTCACGGTAAAAAAATTGAGGTCAAAGTTGCTCCTGCGATCAAAACCATGCAGCAATTACTAGAAGCTGGCGAATCTTTTGATTTAGCGTTTATTGATGCCGATAAAGGAGGGTATATCGATTATCTTAATCTCTTGTTAGATACCGATTTATTAGCTCCCGATGGCTTTATCTGTGTAGATAACACGCTGATGCAGGGACAACCTTATCTACCAGAAAATCAGCGTCAGGAAAATGGTCAGGCGATCGCCCGTTTTAACCGTTTTGTAGCCGACGATCCTCGTGTCGAACAGGTTTTAATTCCGATCCGCGACGGTTTAACCATCATTAAACGCAAGTAATTTTCACAGGGACGTTTGCGAGAACGTTCATCCTAATATTTAAAACATGGCACAAAGATTATTTATTTCCCGTAGTGGTTCGGCAATTGCTAAAAATTTAGGTACTCTAATTTTGTTATTGCTACTGCTTCCATTTAACCTGGGAATGATCGTAGCGTCTTTAATTGGCAGCGTCATTTCTGGTAAAGGTATTTCGCGATCGCCTTTAGAGACGCCAGGCGATCGCGCCCTCAATCCAGTAGAACCCAAGAAAATTCTAATTACTGGAGCGAAGATGACCAAAGCTTTGCAGCTAGCCAGATCTTTTCATCGAGATGGGCATGACGTATATTTAGTTGAAACACATAAGTATTGGCTATCGGGTCATCGTTTTTCCCGTGCTGTAAAAGGCTTTTATACCGTACCCGTACCCGAAAAAGAACCAGAAGCTTACTGTCAAGCTTTGATTGATATAGCCAAGCAACAAAACATCGATCTCTTTATTCCCGTATCTAGCCCCATTGCTAGTTATTATGATTCCTTAGCGAAAAAGGCTTTAGAACCCTATTGTGAATCAATTCATTTAGATCCAGGAGAAACGGCAATTCTCGACGATAAACACGCCTTTTGCTCTAAAGCAAGAGAATTAGGCTTGTCTGCACCTAAAGTATTTCGCATTAGCGATCCGCAACAAATATTAGATTTTGATTTTGAGCGTGACGGCAGCAAATATATAGTTAAAAGTATTCCCTACGATTCGGTATTGCGGTTAGATTTAACCAGATTACCCTTTCTGGGGATGGAAGAATATGTGCGTAACTTACCTATCAGCCCCGAAAAACCTTGGGTAATGCAGGAATTTATTCGCGGACAAGAATATTGCTTCCATGCCACAGCACGTAACGGCAAAATTAGACTACACTGTTGTTCCAAGTCTTCGCCTTTCCAGGTTAACTATGAACAGGTTAATAATCCCGCCATTTATCAGTGGGTAGAAACCTTGGTGCAGAAAATGAATCTAACAGGACAAATTTGTTTTGACATGATTCAAGTCGAAGACGGAACGGTATACCCCATTGAATGTAATCCCCGTCTCCATTCGGCTATTACTATGTTTCACGATCATCCAGGAGTAGCAAATGCCTATCTAACCGATGGTGAACCAGGAGAAGCACCTATTACTCCTTTGCCCGATAGCAAACCAACTTACTGGACGTATCACGAACTTTGGAGATTACTAAGTATTCGCTCTTTAAAAGAACTGAATGCCTGGTGGCAAAAGATGAGTCAAGGAACTGACGCTATTTTAAGCCCAGATGATCCTTTACCCTTTTTGATGCTCCATAATTGGCAAATTCCTTTGCTGCTACTCGATAATCTACGTCGTCTCAAAGGCTGGGTCAAAATAGATTTTAATATCGGCAAATTAGTCGAAATCGGCGGTGACTAGTAGCGGAAAAGCATTACCTTTTTCCTACTACTACAATACAAAATTAATTATTCAATCAAACAATGGTCTCAACTAGCGCAAATCCGAATACAGAAGCTAAAAAAAGAGCTTTCAATTTAATGTTGACCTTTGTTAAAAGTCAATGTGTTTATGTGGCAACCCGCTTGGGCATCTTCGATCTATTGAACGATCGCGGAGAACAAACGGTAGAAAGTTTAGCTCAAGCAACTAATACTGATACCGAACGACTCTATTTTATTCTGCGTGCATTGGCTCATGTGGAAGTATTAGCCGAAAAAGCAGGACGAGTATTTGCCCCAACCGAAACCTCTACTTTACTAGTCACCAATCAAGAACCATCCGCAGGACATTTGTTAATGCACCTGATCGAACCCGCGCAATGGGATGCCTGGAAAGTATTACCAGAAGCTTTGGCTAAAGGAGTAGTTCCTTTTGAACTAGCCAACAATCAAGGTGTTTATCAATATTGCTACGATAACAAGTGGAGTAAAAACACTTTTGTCAAAGCGATGAGTTTTTTGACCAACTCTCAGGTAGAAGGATTACTCGATGCCTATGATTTTGGTCAGTATGAAACCGTAATGGATGTCGGCGGTGGACAAGGTGGTTTAATTGCCAATATTGTTAAGCGTTATGGCTGCAAGGGAATTTTGTTTGATGTGCCAGATGTGGCAGAAACCGCCAGAGAATATATCAGTAGTTTGGGTGTCGATCCAAATGCTATAGAGATTAAAACGGGAGATGTTTTTCAGTCAGTGCCAACAGGGGCGAAGGCGATCGTCATGAAGCACTTTATCTCCGCCTGGAGTGATGAAGATGCGATGAAAATTCTCGCCAATTGCAAAGCAGCACTTCCTGATGATGGCAAACTGATTTTATTACAGTCTTTTGTCCCCGATCTCGACGAACCAAAAACCGCAGCCGATGGTATTATGCCTGGTATCTTTGCGGTACAAATTAATGTAGCAACTGCTGGTGGTGGCTGGCGGACCAAAAAACAGTTTCAGGAATTGTTTGAAAAAAGCGGCTTTAAACTAGAACGAATTATCAAAACCGATAATAGCCTATCGGGAATGGAATTCAGCATATTAACTTGAAATAATAATCATGTCGATCGCTCTGTCTTTCATTTTCTTTTTGATCTTATTTACCGTAGTCGGGATTTATGCTGCAACGCAACAACAGGATACGACTACCGATTATTTGTTAGCAGGAAGAAAGGTTAACCCTTGGGCGATCGCTTTATCTGCTTTGTCTACTGGGCAAAGCGGATTTTTATTTACTGGGCAAGTGGGATATTCCTATACGCAAGGTTTATCATCGATTTGGTTGGCAATTGGCTGGGCGATCGGTGATTATTTGGCTTGGCTATTAGTATTTAAAAAATTACGTCTAGTTTCAGAAGCTTCAGATTCGGAAACTGTACCTGCATTTTTGGCACAAAAACAACCAGGTTATCGTTGGATTACGGTTATTGCCGCACTGATTACGATTTTATTTCTGGGTGCTTATGCTGCTGCACAACTGCTAGCAGGAAGCAAAGCACTCAACAGCCTGTTTGGTTGGGATTATGCCTGGGGCAATGTTATTGGGGCAGTTGTTGTCGTAATTTACTGCTTTTCCGGGGGAATTAGGGCATCAATTTGGACAGATTCAGTCCAAACCATCGTGATGATTGGTGCATTGTTGATGTTGCTGGGAGTAACGCTCTCGGTTGGTGGTGGAGTTGGTGACATATATAATAATTTAAGCGAGATAGATACCAACTTAGTAAGCTTGTTTCCCTCAAATTTAGCCTGGGGATTCTTCCCGTTTTTGCTCGGCTGGTTAGCGGCGGGATTTGGTGCTGTAGGGCAGCCTCATATTGTAGTGCGGGCAATGGCAATTGATTCGGCAGATAATATGGGAAAAGCGCGAGATATTAGAACTATTGGCGGTTTTATTACAGCTTTTAGCGCGATATTTATCGGGTTAGCAGCTAGAGTATTATTACCCGACTTAAACGATCCAGAATTAGCACTATTGAACTTATCACAAAATCTCTTACCAGGAATTTTGGTTGGAGTAATCTTGGCTGGCTTGTTCGCAGCGACGATTTCTACGGCGGATTCTCAGATTTTATCTTGCTCTGCGGCTCTGACTCAAGACTTATTTCCTGGGTTAGCTAAGTCGTATCGATTCGCCAAAATCGGTACTTTAATCGTCACCGCAATTGTCTTGGTAATTGCTTTAGCTAATAACGATAGTGTGTTTAGCTTGATTACCTTTGCCTGGTCAATTTTAGCTTCTGGTTTGGGAGTTTTACTAATTTTGCGGTGCTTTGAAAAACCTGTCTCTACTCCTGTTGCGATCGCCATTATGCTATCGGGAATTGCCGTTTCTCTGTTTTGGAAATTAAGTTTACAGTTATCAGATGCGGTATATGAAGTTTTTCCAGGTATGGCTGCGGGATTGATAGTTTACTTAATCGCTTGTTTGTTGATAAGACCAAAAAAAGTTTAGGTTTTCTTAGCGATTCGCTTCTATTTTGGCGATCGCTTATTCAAACGCAATAGTACCGCGATCGAATACTTTCCCATTCTGACCAATGCCTTGAATTTCTAGCCGTTTTGGATAAACATCAATGGTAGCAAAGCTCAATTTTGCTGCTGAATGAGCAGTCCAATCAGAACTTCCTACTGGACGGGTTTTTGCTCCCGCACCACAGGTTAAGTAAGTCGTTCCTTCAATTGATTCGGTACGTTCGTAATTATGATCGTGACCATTAAGATAAAACTGAACTCCATAACGAGCAAACAGCGGTGAAAGCTTGGCAATTAGTTCGGGACTACTGCCGTGAACTCCTGAAGAATATAGCGGGTGATGTCCAAAAACGATTTTCCAAGTGGCGGTGGATTTGGCTAGGTTTTTTTCTAGCCAGTCAAGCTGTGCTGACCAGTCAGCATTAAAATTAGTATCGAGAGCAAAAAACTGCACGATACTTTGAGTAAAAGTATAGTAGCGTCCCTGCATATTAAATGCTGAATAGTTAATCTGATCGATACCATTGTTGGTTTGCACGTCATGATTGCCCAAAACCGCATAGAAAGGTACTTCTTGTTTTCTCAGGAAACGATAGGGTCGTCCGAATGTCGCTCCAACCCTTTCAATCTCGCCATTCTCATAAATATTATCCCCAGTCATGAGAACTAGCTTATAGGAATGCTGTAGATAATAGTCGTTCATCACATCAGCGATCGCTAATTGTCCTTCATTTCCTGTCCCCACATCTCCCAAAGCAACAAAGCCAAACAAGGGCAAATCATTAGAAGTAGCTGCCTGAATTGACCAATAGTGATTACCTAAAGCTAATCCGAGTCCGCTTATTCCTCCCCAATACAACAATTTACGACGTTTCAATAGTTTAATTTCTCCTCTTTGACAATTTGAAAATCAATTGATATACTTCGGTTTCTTTGGCTGTTATGCTATATCTACTAAAAATCACTATAGATATTTAAATTGATTAGAATTAGTCAAACATAAAGTAAGTAATATAGCGATAATGTTTGACAATGTTTTATTATGCAAACTTTTTTACAAAAACTAGTTAAATTTTGGCGCAGCCATATTCATCTTAGAATTACTTCTCTAATCGCTACGGTAGGGACAGTAGGAATAGTTAGCTGCTTATTAATCATCTATGTGGTTGCTCAAATTTCTGATGAAGTTTTAGAGCAAGAAGCTTTTGCTTTCGATCGCGTAATTCTGCTGTGGGTTCACTCCTTTGCTAATCCAACTCTTGATCGCATAATGCAGCTCATCACTCGCCTCAACGATCCAGATGTGGTTAGTATAATTGCTGGCTTTGCCCTAATACTGTTGCTTTGGAAACGTTGTTATCCAGAAGCCAAAATATTTGTTATTAACTGTGCCGGAGGTGTAATTCTAAGTTATGGACTGAAGTCTATATTTGGTAAAACCCGTCCCGATCTGTGGCAATCAGCCATTAAAGAAGTTTCTTTTAGCTATCCCAGTGGTCATGCTTTAGGTTCAATAGTGTTATACGGATTTTTAGCTTATCTTTTTGCAACTCGATTTCCTCAATTCTCCTGGCTTATTTATTTGCTGGCAGTTACTTTTATAGGTGCAATTGGTCTAAGTCGTTTATATTTAGGAGTACATTGGCCGACTGATATCGTTGGTGGTTATGGCATTGGCTTTTTGTGGCTGACATTCTGTATCACGATGTTGAAGTTACAGAAGCTAGAGTAGACGGCTACACAGTTTGCTACCATATTCTTTTAAGCTCGACGCCTTATTTAGCTTTATTTAAACGATGTCTTGATTTTTTTGCCAATATTTAGCAGATTACCACCAAAAAGATGGCGATCGAGACGTTTGATTTGCCCCGAGAAATCTTGTTCGTGATATCTTCTAGAAATCTTAATAATACCATCAACTAAATCATCACGACCAAGCTGAGATAAAGGTTGAATTAGCTCAAGATAGCAGTTTTCTCCATAAGCATCGCTGAGATAACAATTTTCAACTAATAATTCGTAAGAAACATCTTTTTCAACAAAGGTATCTACTCGATCTAACAATCCTAATGCCAGTAATGCAGTCTTGGTTTTGAGGCACTTATAACACTTTCCGCAGTTATAGTTACCTTGACTGTAGCTGCTTTTTTCGTTGCATACCCTAAGATTTTTTAAAGCTACATCCCATTTGGCTATCAATTTAATTTTTTCTAGCCTAGACAAAGCAGCATTTTCATGACGAATTTGCAGCCCAAAATTGCTATATAAACCGTCTAATAGAGGATGAGAACCCCAAGGCTCTAAACTGGCATAATCATAAGTAGAGGCAATTGAAGCGATAGTTAATCTGGGTGCAAAAGCATGAGCAATCGCCGCTAAAAACGAGCCAAGATACTCAAGTCGCCAAAAACTAAAGTTGGGATCTAAATCTCTAAAATGAGCATAAGCGTTTGTAGAAACCTGAATCAAATTTATACCTGCATCATCAGCGATCGCCGAAACAGCATTGATTACATTTTTAAAATTAGGATCGGATTCGTTTTCGCCTTGCAGAATTCCGTACACTAAAATTCCGTCTTTAATATGACGCGGATGTTCGGCAGAGAAATTAAGCCGATTATCTTGCAGCATTGCTAAAGCATCAATGCCTCCGGAAAAGAATGCACCTGCACGCGGTTGATTTTTGGGAAATAACACCGTCGATTGGATCGCTGCTTCGATGGGAATTACTTTGCGGTCGCCTCCATGCCAATTTATCAGACATTTCATCGCGCTATATAAGCCATCTTTAATTTCGGGACAGATTGGCGCATCTATGGCGATTCGTTCTTCTCCGTAGCGCATGGCAGGAAGTGCGCTGGCCAGTAAAAAAGAGTTGGGATTTGGGAAAAGATCATCTTGAAATTTAGCAGTAGTTTCAAAATAAACATCTTGGCACTTGCGATCGCAATTTTCCCAAATAAGCCTTGCAGTTATCCTGGCTCGATCTGCTACAATCTCTTTTCTGAAATTTTCTATTTTCACAAATTGTATGTTTTTCAGCGAATACTTATGTTTAACCTTGTGTCATCTTCCAAAGCCAGCTTTTCTATTTCAGATCGCATCGTTTGAAGAATATAAAAATAGTAGTCCTATATAGTTTAAAACTTAATAAGAACCGTGTGACCAGAAAGTGTCAATCAACTTACAAACTTTACCAAAAATTGTTGATTATGAATTATAAATGAAGTAATTTTATGTAGTTATTCAGTAATCTTAGGCTACACTATAAGTCATATAGTTAGATGCTTAATTTATATTATTAAAATTAAAAGTAAGAATCTGATCTGTTTACGGCTTACTTTTTTTCATTGCTTGCATTATCTCCAAATACTTCTGCAAGATAAAGATAAGCACAATACTGGTCGGAGGATAAAGTTGGGTGAGACAGATAAATAAAAATTTACTTAAAAGTAGAGGCGATCGCGCGATTATCATTGGTGGCAGTATTGCTGGATTACTAAGTGCCAAAGTATTGTCAGATTATTTCGAGCAGGTAATTATAATCGATCGCGATAAGCTACCCGAAACTCCTCAGGCGCGTCGTGGTGTGCCTCAATCAGTGCAGCCTCATGTTTTGTTTACCAAAGGCTATCGGATCTTAGCCGAGTTTTTTCCTGGTATTGAAGAACAGTTAGACAATAACGGAGCTTTAAGTATCGATTGGGCAAGGGAGTTTAAGCATTTTGTTGAGGAACAATGGGGAATAGAGGCAAAAGAAGCTTCCGATATTGTTTCTGTTACCTGTAGTCGCTATCTTTTGGAGTGGACAATTCGCCAAGAGTTACTCAAGCTGTCTGGAATTAAAATTTTGGAGCAAAGCAAGGTAGCAGGTTTGATTTACGATGCCCAAACAAATCAGGTAAGAGGAGTCAAGCTAGATTCAACCCAAAAAACCGAGCTAATAGCCGATCTAATAATAGATGCTAGCGGTAGAAGCTCTCAAGCTGCTCAATGGTTAGAACAAATTGGTCAAACTGCTGCACCTGAAACCGTAGTGAATCCTTTTTTGGGTTATGCTACTCGCCGTTACAAATTACCAGATAATCGCTCGCCAGACTGGAAGGTATTATTAATCTCTCAGTCTCCGCCCAAAAATACTCGTTTGGGATATTTAGCCAGAATCGAAAACAGTGAGTTGATTGCCACGCTGGGCGGTTATGGCAAGGACTTTCCCCCTTTAGACGATCGCGGATTTCGAGAATTCGCTCAAAGCCTAGCACAGCCTGATTTTTATCAGGCGATCGCCGATGCCATCCCCACATCACCTATTTATGCTCATCGGGCAACAGCAAACCGAATGAGAAACTACCACAAAGTTAAACTACCAACTGGCTTTATTGCTTTGGGAGATGCAGTATGTGCCTTGTGTCCCGTATATGGACAAGGAATGACCGTAAGTGCTTTAGGGGCAAAAACTCTACAGGTTTGGTTAGATAAATCTTCCAGAGGCAAACTAGATAATAATCGCTTCCAGAAACAACTAGCCAAAAACAACTCTTTTCACTGGATGTTAGCTACTAGCCAAGATTCCCGCTTTCCTACTACAGTAGGCAGTAAAAGCAAAAGCGGAACAGTAGATAAATTGATGACGGGCTACATGAATAAGCTGGTTAGTAAATCTGCGTCTGAACCTAATTTACAGCTGATGTTTTTAGAAGTTGCTCATTTATTGCGATCGCCTTTATATCTCTATCATCCTGCTGTTATCTGGCAAGTTTTGACTTAAAAAAAACTAGCAAATTGATGCTTGCAGCGTTTGTGTAAGGGCAAATCGCCCTTACATTAAACTACAGATTCAACTATGCAAATTTAAGTCTGTTACTGCACCCAAACTACTAGAAGAAACTAGTTTGGCATATTTACCCAAAACACCTCTGGGATATTTAGTCTGGCGTTGCTTCCATTGGCTATAGCGTTGAGCTAATTCTGCTTCATCAACATTGAGCTGCAACAATTTTTGGCGAGCATCAATAGTAATACTATCTCCTTCATGAACTAAAGCAATTGTTCCGCCTACGGCAGCTTCGGGGGCAACATGACCGACAACCATGCCGTAAGTCCCGCCAGAGAAACGACCATCGGTAATCAAGCCTACAGAATCCCCTAGTCCAGCACCAATAATAGCGGAGGTGGGAGCTAGCATTTCTCGCATTCCTGGGCCACCTTTAGGACCTTCGTAACGGATTACAATTACATCACCAGCTTTGATTGTGCCGTCTAAGATTGCCGATAGACATTGTTCCTCTGATTCAAATACTCTAGCAGGACCGGTAATTACAGGGTTTTTTACGCCACTGATTTTAGCTACCGAGCCTTCACTAGCCAAATTACCTTTAAGAATTGCCAAGTGTCCTTCTTGGTATACAGGATTATCCCACTGACGAATCACATCCTGATCTGTAGGAGGATTTTCAGGAATATCTGCCAAAACTTCGGCAATGGTTTTACCAGTGACGGTTAAAGCATCTCCATGCAATAAGTCATGTGCCAGCAGCATCTTCATTACTTGAGGAATACCACCCGCATTATGCAAATCTACAGTCACATATCGCCCAGATGGCTTGAGGTTGCAGATTACAGGGACTCGCTTACGAATAGTTTCAAAATCGTCTAAAGTCAGTTCAACCCCGATAGTATTAGCGATCGCCAACAGATGCAAAACAGAGTTGGTCGATCCGCCTACGGCCATAATCACCGCAATGGCATTCTCAAAGGCTTTACGAGTTAGAATTTGACTGGGTAATATTTGTTGTTTAATCGCTTCTACCAGAGCAAAAGCAGACTTTTCAGTACTTTCGGCTTTCTCTTCGTCTTCTGCCGCCATCGTGGAAGAATAAGGTAAGCTGATTCCCATGACTTCAAATGCCGAGGACATGGTATTAGCGGTAAACATTCCGCCACATGAACCCGCACCAGGACAAGCTTTATGCTCGATCGCGTCTAACTCAGCTAGATCGATTTTACCCGCGCTAAATTTTCCTACCGCTTCAAAGGCACTGACGACGGTTAAATCTTCGCCGTTGTGTTTCCCTGGCTTAATTGTGCCACCGTAGACAAAAATAGCGGGAATATTCATTCTGGCGATCGCCAGGACTGCCCCAGGCATATTTTTGTCGCAACCACCAATAGCCAGCACCGCATCCATACTTTGTCCGTTGCAGGCGGTTTCAATCGAGTCGGCAATTACATCACGGGATACCAGGGAGTACTTCATTCCTTCTGTACCCATCGAGATCCCATCACTAATGGTAATTGTGCCGAACATTTGAGGCATCGCCCCTGCGTCTTTTAATGCCGTTTCTGCTCGTAAGGCTAAAGTATTGATTCCCATGTTGCAGGGAGTAATGGTACTATATCCGTTAGCCAAACCGACAATAGGCTTATTAAAATCATTGTCGCCAAAACCCACTGCCCGTAACATAGCACGATTGGGCGATCGCTGGTGACCTTGGGTTACTTCTTTGCTTCTTCGATTGTCAGACATTAAATTACATCTCCTATGGAATGGCAATCACCTTTAAGCAGCTATAAGCTTTAAGCTGTAAGCTATAAGCTAAGTAAGACCGAATTTTAAGTCATTTAACCTAAAGCCTCAACCCAAAGACTATCAGCCTCGGTTGAAAATCTATCTAAACGTACCTTACCTAAATTTTTGCTTTGCTGGCGATCGAATTTACCAATTCTTGTTATAGATAGAAGCTATTGACATCAAGATTGCACTAGGTTGAGAGTCAGCCGGTTTTAAGATAACTGTTTGGAGTACTGGGATTAGAAATTAAAGAGCAGTTTATATTTGATTATTGAAATTTGATGCTTTCTTTTGAGAAAACTGAAAAAACTTGGATTTTCTAATTTAGAACCAGCGTCAAGCAAGCTTTTGTGGGAAAATTCAACCAAAAAAATGGACATCCGCAGCTAAAACGAACATCCACTGAATTAGTAGTTATCAAAAATAAACCTATATGTCTGCGCCAGATTTTGGTTCTGCACCAGCTTCAACTACTGCATCTCTAAGAAAAGTAATTTGCTGGTTAAATTCCATTGACTCAACTTGCGATAGCAACTCAGTCACACCACCACTTGGTTGATAGTTGTCAGGCATAGGAATAATTGTTCCAGCTTCCATTCCCTGCGCCAAACGATACCAGAAATATAGCTTACTGTTTTCGCTGAAAGAACCATACTCACGAGAAATTAAACTATCTTGCGATTCAACAATTTTGCGTTGCACATCTAATTGCTCTTCGTGAGATAATTCTTTTACCTGGTTAAACAATCCTTCTACGATTTCATCTGCTGCTGCTCCTGGTGCTGCGGGAGTTACAGATGTTCCCATTTTGGTATAAACATACCAAAGCAAAGCTAGTTTTTCATCTGTTGATAGGTTACCGTAAGCAGTAAGCGCGCTCGATACATTTTGCTCTGAAGTGCCTGTAGCCATATTATTTTTCAATCTCCAATTTGTTTTTTTAAGCTTTCTATTGTCAAAGCCGTTAGTTACCAAACTATTGATTTTTGGAATGACAGGAAACTATAACAAGATAGATAACCATCCGAGTGAGCCTTGGACTAAAGATAGATATTTAAGATCTTTATGGCTAATTTTGCTAAGCATTGATTACTCGCTCATATTTTTTATGAATCCATAATTTCCCTTTTTGGGTAATAATTTTACTTTGCTGAAACCACTTTAGTTCTTCTATAACAATGCCGATCTCTATGTTTAGTTTTTGAGCAATTTCTCGGTCGGACAAGCCTTCTACATGGGATTTAATTAAGTCCATTATCGAATTTACTTGATTGACAAAATTTCTAATTGCCGAAATTCTAATTGTAGTGTCATCTAATTCGCAACTTTTGGCCGCTATTTCTACCACGCTCCAGCCACTACGATAATATTCAAGTATACTTACACCACTTTTGATAATATTTTCTCGATCTTTTTTGGCTAAAAGTGCTGCTTTTTTAGCCCGATTACTTTCTGAGGTTATTTCCATAACGAAACAACTAGTAATAATTAGTATTAGACGATATAAATAACTCCAGTTATAACCTTGTCTTGGTTATTTTGGTATAAGTTTTTAATTTACAATGAGCATTTGCTCTCAAACAATTATTGATTATTTCTGAAACTAAATCCATGCTCAATAAGTTAATTTCTTAAAATGTTTGTATCATATACAACTTATCGAGCAAATATGTTTTAACTGTGACAAACGTTTAACGATTTAGCGATCGCTATGTATCATTGAATTAGCTCTACAGATAAAAATTTAGAAGTCGCAGAGTATAGTTGTCTACTGATGTCCATACCCAATACAAAAGCTAAGCCACTAACAATGCCAATTGCAACTGTTTGAGATTCCGAATCTATCTTGGTACTTTTGGGTCTTTATCTTTGCACCTCTGCGCTTCTGCTCAAAATCCTACCTTAAATCAGCAACAGTTTACTTTGCTGCACTTGGAATAGCCGAGGGATAAACTCGATCGACAACCAAAACAGGTCTGTTGCTATATTCGGCTTCTATTTCTTGCTGCACATCCAAATCCCAAGTGAGATCGTAGTCTCGTTCTAAATCGGCGACTACAAAAGAGCGTAATTCACCAGTTACCGCCACAGCTTCATCTTCGCTTACCGTTTCGCTGGGATTGGTTACTAATACCAAAAGATCGTTTGCTCCGAATAATTCGTCTTCATCGAGAGTAAAAGTGTTTGCACCATAAATTTCTTCTACTTCTCCTGTAACAGCAAGAGTCTGTCCATAATACTGAGTGGGATTTTTGGTAATTTCCCCAGGATCGGGTGCGGGAGCTAATGTTTCTGCGATGATAGCGGGCCGGTCCGTATAATCTACATAGAGGTCAGGATCTAAATCTAAGTCGTAAGCTGATTCTATATCAGCCGAGACAAATCTAGTTACTTCTCCAGTTACCTGTACTTCGGTACCACCTTCAGGAAGTACAAAAGGTTCACCACTAGCATTAACTACTACAATATCTTCTCCCCCAAAGAATTCCTCGTCACTTACGGTGAAGGTAGATGGTTCAATTGTTTTTAAAGCATCGCTTCTGATAGTTACGGTTTGACCGATCAGATCTTCTGGATTTTCGCTTAGCTCCTCTGTCGTAACATTTTCTTCTGCCTCAGTTTGAGCGAGTGTATCATCTTCTACCGCACCATTAGAATCTGTTCGATCGCTAGCATCAACTCCTGTGTTAGCGTTTGCTTTAGTATCGCCAACAGCTAAAGATACTGTTAACAAAAGTAAAAATGCTGATTTGGTAAATAGTTTATTGAAATTCATGTTCTTACCTATTTTATTTTGGATAATTACCAATAACGTTTTTAACTTAAATCTTTGGTTAACCTTGGTAATTAATAATTTAAGTTAGTTCAAGACTAGATAATTTGCTGTTTTAAATACATCTATCTGTAGAAATAAATTAAAAATTGATTAAAAATTTTTTCGATTTATATACATATAAACAAAGTTAAATAAAGTGGCAAATCATCCCTGAAATTAGTTTTGTTCAGAAACATTCTGAGGAGTAAATAGCTGTGATTCGTAGTCTTCTTCTATCTCTATTTCAGGCGGTGCAATTACTCTAAAAAACATTCGGCTCAAGGCATAAGCTACAAAAACACTAGCGATCGCTAAAATAAATGCAATGATTAGATTACTAGGGCGTTTCATGATTGTTGTTCATAAAATTTGAGAGTCAAAAATATTAATCAAACGATCAAAGGGGATTAGCAATTAGTAGTAAAAGCGATCTCCTATATAGTAAACCTAAAACCTACTGCTATTTAGTCGGCATAAACACTACCGCCTGATTCGATGTCCTGAACATATCGTCTTTGGACATAGATTACTTTTGCATATTATCCATCTCCATTTCTGAGTCCATGTTTTCCATTTGTTGGGTAGACATAGAGTCATCTTCTTCAATTCTAACCACACCGATATTACGCTCTCCAGCTTCGTCGAGGGCTACTTCCAAAACTCCATCTTCGTTCACCATTGGCTCAGTCGTCACAAAACCATCATCCTGACGTGCGGCTCTAATGACTACAGGTACAGGTAATCCTTGCAGTGTATGCTCCTCACCCCCCCCAAGAGTTTGGTTTTCGGTAAAGCCAATCGCTTGATAATCGATAGCTGCATTAGTATTGTTTTTAACAATGACATTGATAGTTCCTTCAGCTTCAGGAATAGTAGTTACTGGTTCGCCATCGTAACCTTCATCAATACTGTCATAAGCACCTGATTCTGGTTCTACATTATCATTACCTTGTTCCATTTCCAGATCGCCTTGAGACGTATCTTCGTGCATATCTGCCTTTGCTTCCACAGTTGTCAAAACTGGTAGTCCGAGCGACAAAGTAACTAGGAAAAGTTTGATTAACTTAGATTTTAAAGGATGTAGCTTGGCAAATTTATTGCTTATTATTTTTACTCTTATTTTATATTCATTTCTGAACCTATACTAATAACCGTCTACCAATAACTTATCTATCATAAGTTATTCTTTTTAGATGATTAACTTCAGAAAATATTGCTCTTTATCTCTTTATCTAAACATATATAAAGAGACAACATTCTTCATTTAAAACTTTTGGTAGAGTCGAAAAAAAGTCAATATCCAATAACCTAAGATCAAACAGCTAATCCAAAAACATTTAAGGTGTATTCGTCATATAATCGTTCGCGAGCTGATGACACCTAAATATTAGTATTTAAAACTTAAGAAATAGTTACAATGCAAAATCAATTAAACAATCCTTCCATACCTCCAAAAAATAAGTTTGCCAATGTTTTTCGCCTTTTTGCGCGAATTAGCTATTGGATTCATTTAATTTTGGGTGCTACTTCGGGAATAATTTTGGGACTAATTGTTTTTAGCCGTAGATTAGGCGAGTCTACTAATAATTCGGCGATCCAACTTAGTATTATTTTTACAGTTGCTAGCTTAATTGTCCTAGCTTTTAGAATCTTTTGGGCTTGGCGCTATAGTCGGATAGCGAGGCAATTGCAGACCACTAATTCTGCTATGGAACTAAATAGAGCAGAAATAATTAAAGTTTTGCGTGTTGGTCTATCGGTCAGCTTATTAGGCTTAATCTTAGCCTTTATCGCTTCTGAGACGACGGTAGTGACGATAATAGCAGAGGCAATATCTCAACCACAAGGATCGAGGTTATATGAACCAGAACAGGCGATTCAAACAGCTGATTTATTTTTGGATTTTGTCAATGTAACTATCTTGGGCGCACACGCTCTAGGAGCGATTAATTCATTGGGGTTACTCAACTGGATCACTAGAGAATAGATGTTTGTTGGTAAATATTAAATAAAGCTTAAATATGTCAAGTTTAGTTAATATTTAGTTACATACTTTGCTAACATAGTTTACATAAGTTAACAAAAAAGTAAAAATTTATGACTACTATCTCTGACGAAAACGGCATTATCAACAACTTCGCCAAAGAACCAACGATGTATTATGCAGAAGCTCCTTCTTCTCAAGACC
This sequence comes from Coleofasciculaceae cyanobacterium, assembly GCA_036703275.1. Taxonomy (NCBI): domain Bacteria; kingdom Bacillati; phylum Cyanobacteriota; class Cyanophyceae; order Coleofasciculales; family Coleofasciculaceae; species Coleofasciculaceae cyanobacterium. Next base: position 151,542 of record DATNPK010000108.1, read on the forward strand.
AACGTAGCTATTTGCTTTGGGGTGCGCTCGCCTCAGTATTAGTTGTAGTCTCAGTATTCACTGCTGTTGTAGTCAGCTAGATTTTAGTTTTCAGCACAACTTCATTTTGTTTAATACCTCGGTTAGTTCCGAGGTTTTTTTATAGACATTTTGAGATCGACACAGAAAATCTTACTGAGGCTTTTTTCTTAGATAAGATAAAAAATAATTAAGCGATTTTGCAGCTCTTGTATAGCCTGCTTGTCTTAGCAGTGAAGCTAATTATGCAAAGATTTAGCTTAGGTGATCCAATTGAATAAATTAAGATTTTTTACTTAAAAATGCTTCCTGCACCAGATCAATACCTATCTTCCGAAGAATCAGCAGATGTCGAGGCTGCTTTACTTTCCTCAAGCGAAAAATTTCTGACTCGCTTAACTATATCGTCCCAAAGACTGCTGCAAGTGATTGCTAGGGACAATCAAGTGGCGATTGAAGAACTAACCCATCGACAAATCATTGAGTGGTTTGAAAATGATAGTAAGGTCAAACGGGAACAGGGAAACGACGCAGGTACTCTAAAGTGGTAGTGGGGAGAGATTTTATATTTAAACTAAATAAGTCATTAAACCAGTCATAACCCCTAAGCTTTACAATAAAACGTAAATTAAATACAAAATTTTTGTTCTGAGCAATAGAGCAGTCGTTATGCAAACTCTGGATAATCCTAACCTTACTAATTCAACAGCCTTTGATACCACCATCCATAGACGGAAAACACGGGCGGTAAAAGTTGGCAATATCACTATTGGCGGTGGAAATCCAGTGGTGGTGCAGTCGATGATCAACGAAGATACATTAGATATTGATGGCTCGGTGGCAGCAATCCGCCGATTACACGAGATTGGCTGCGAAATTGTGCGGGTAACAGTTCCTAGTATGGCTCATGCCAAAGCTTTAGCTGAAATCAAGCAAAAGCTGGCGCAAACATACCAAACAGTTCCTTTGGTCGCCGATGTTCACCATAACGGCATGAAAATTGCCTTAGAGGTTGCCAAGCACGTCGATAAGGTGCGAGTTAATCCAGGGTTATATGTGTTTGAAAAACCCAAAGGCGATCGCACTGAATATACTCCCGCCGAATTTGCCGAAATTGGCAATAAAATCCGTGAAACTTTAGAACCACTGATTGTTTCATTACGCGATCGCGGTAAGGCGATCCGGATTGGGGTTAATCATGGGTCTCTTTCGGAAAGGATGCTGTTTACTTACGGTGATACACCCGAAGGAATGGTAGAGTCGGCATTGGAGTTTATCAAAATTTGTGAATCTCTAGACTTTTACAACATAGTGCTTTCTCTCAAGGCTTCTCGCGTCCCCGTAATGTTGGCAGCCTATCGCTTAATGGTGCAGAGAATGAACGAGTTAGGCATGGAATACCCTTTACATCTGGGTGTTACCGAAGCTGGAGACGGAGAATATGGAAGAATTAAATCTACTGCGGGTATTGGTACTCTTTTAGCCCAAGGTATCGGCGATACAATTCGTGTTTCTTTAACCGAGTCTCCTGAAAAAGAAATTCCTGTTTGTTATAGTATTCTGCAAGCATTGGGACTGCGGAAGACTATGGTGGAGTATGTTGCCTGTCCTTCTTGTGGACGTACTTTGTTCAACCTTGAAGAAGTGCTGCATAAGGTTCGTGAAGCAACAAAACATCTAACGGGTTTAGACATTGCCGTGATGGGCTGTATTGTTAATGGCCCTGGAGAAATGGCAGATGCCGACTATGGTTATGTGGGCAAACAACCAGGCTATATATCTCTGTATCGTGGTCGAGAAGAAATTAAGAAAGTACCTGAAGAACAAGGTGTTGAAGAATTAATCAATCTAATTAAGGCTGATGATCGCTGGGTAGAACCAGAATAGAAAAGTCACAAGTCAAAGTCACAAGTCAGGAGTTTTAAATCACCGACATTACTGATTTATTTTTCCATACTAGAACTAGAGAATTTAACCAGGGTCAATTTACAAGCCTTTTAGTTATTTATGATCAGTTTAGTTTTAGTATGTACCTTAACTTTTACGGCGGGCTGTATCTTTGGTAAAAAGCTGGCTGCAAAGGGAATTACCTCTGACAATGCGTTAAATAATTATCAAAAACCTTTGGTGTGGTTGTTAATAGCGATCGCACCTTTTTTGAGTATTTTAATTATCTTAGATAAGTTTCATCTTGCCCCCCTGCTACCAAAAATCTTGCCGCCGCTATTTTTAATTTACTTAGCGGGTTACTTTAATGAAATTATTGTCTGGTTGGGCTGTTTCTTTCTGGGCTTATTAATATTTTTAGAGCTATCGGGTAAGCGTTATCGACAGCGGATCGTCCAGCTACTAGTGGCTATAGGGGCAATTTCATGCGCCCTTAGCATCCTGCTTTGTTTTCTCCAGCCAGTACAGGCTTTAGTTGCCCAACCAAAAATCAGCAATGGGATTGTTATGCAAACCACTCCCTATACCTGCGCCCCCGCTAGTATTGCTACTCTCGCTCACTATACTAAAAAACATCCTCACTTAACTGAACAAGAGGTAGTAAGACTAACTAAAACCAATCACTTCGGCACAACTACCCTATCAGAAATTAGAGCGATGAAACAGCTAGATCTTAACCCCCAATATCGCCACAACTTAACTATTGATGATTTAATTGCCGCAAATAAACCCGCTTTGATGCACGTCAAAGAAAAAAGAAAAAAAGGCAAGGGAGTAAGGTTTTCTCATGCAGTTGCCTATTTAGCGATCGCTCCTGCCAAAGAGTTAATTTTAATTGGCAATCCACTGTATGGGATGCAGATTAAAACTTTTAATGACCTTGAAGAGTATTGGTTTGGTGAAGCAATATTGATTGGAGAAGTTAAGCAGTAAATTTTAGACTATCTAAATAACTTTTGCCCCTACCGTATCTATAGCAAGCGATCGCACCATCGCATTTATACCGATACCTGCCCAGGTTTGGGCCATTGACTTTACCACTCGATCTACGTGATCGGGATTAGTTAATGCCAATAAAGTAGGCCCTGCACCACTAATCACCATGCCATAAGCACCTGCTTCCATTGCAGCTTGCCGAATTTGTTGATAGCCAGTAATTAGCTTTTGACGGTAAGGTTGGTGTAGGCGATCGTTCAAAGCTGTTTTGAGCCATTCACCATTGTTAGTTTCTAAGGCTCTCAATAATAAACCCAGACGAGAAATATTAAAAATAGCATCACTACGGCTATATTCGGTGGGCAATACTGAACGTGCTTCTCGAGTAGATAGTTCAAAATTAGGAATTGCCACTACGGGAATGATATCCTGATGCCAGGGAATAGAGCAAATCTGCCACTTACCCGCATCTTCTACCGACAGCAGGCAGTTACCCAATAAAGCAGGAACAACATTATCGGGATGACCTTCAATGGCGATCGCCATGGCGATAATTTCCGATTGACTCAGAGGATTTCCCGCCAGATTATTTGCTCCTAATAAACCACCAATAATAGCTGTTGCTGAACTACCCAACCCACGCGACAAAGGAACACCCAGCTCGATCGTAATCTCTAGATTTGGCGGAGTTTGTCCAATCCGCTGATATAACTGAAGTAAAGAGCGATAGATTAAATTATTTTCCCCTATACTTACCTTGCCAGCCTCTTCCCCTAAAACGGTAATTTTTAACTTAGTATCACTATTAACTACGGCAAATTGGAACTCATTCGCCAGCGTCAAGGCTGCGCCAAGACAATCGAAACCAACACCTAAATTAGCTGTGGTGGCGGGAACACTAACGGTAACCTTGTTCATCATAAATGTTCAATATAATTTACTGATTATAAATTAGAATTATTCCCTGGCTAAATTCCAGCTAAATGAAATTTAATTACACGAGAATCAAACGTAATTGCCAAATATCATTAATGGATCGCTACATAGTTCGGCAATTAAGCCTATTATTCCTATTTAGCACCAGCTTGCTATCCTCATTAGGAGTAGCCATTGGCACAGTCTCCGATTTAGCCTATAAAATTACTGAATACCAGCTACCTATCCCCGTCGCCGTACTTATTTTCTGCTATAAGATACCAGAGTATGCTGCTTATGCCTTACCTATTTCCATCTTGTTAACTGGTTTAATTATTTATGGTCGTTTAAATAGCGATCGCGAATTAACCGCATTATTTAGTTTTGGCATTAGCTTCTATCGAATTGTCTTACCGGCTTTGATATTTAGTTTAGTAGTAACGGGAATCACTTTTCTACTCAATGAATTAATTGTTCCTGCTGCCAATTATCAGGCAAATTTGCTGCAAAATCCTTTTATTGCCGAAACTGAACTGAACCTGCAAAAGCAAGACATTTTCTATGCTGAATATGAATTAATGGGTAATAATACAGCTAAAAAGCTCAAGCATATTTATTTTGCCGAACAATACGATCGGCAAAGATTACTCAAAGTAACGATTATTGATTTTCGTAGCGATCGCGTCTGGCAAATTATTACAGCGCGATCGGCACAATGGAATCAGCAGCAGCAAGTCTGGGATTTAGTAGCAGGAGAAATTAAGCGATTTAATCGTCGTGCAAAAGAAAACATCTCAGAAGAATTTACGACTAAACAATTACCATTCCCCAAAACTATCTTCGAGATTGTTAATAAAGAACGTAGCCCTGAAGATATGAACATCCATCAGGCTAAAGAATATCTCAATTTAATTAAAGATAGCGGCAACCCAACAGATATAGGTAAATTTGCGGTACGGATTCAACAAAAATACGCCTTTCCCTTTATTTGCGTGGTGTTTGCCTTAGTTGGTTCGGCTTTAGGTGCGAAGTATTCACAAATTAACCGTTCCAAAAGCTTTGGTCTATGTGTAGGAATTGTCTTTACTTATTATTGCTTAGGTTTTGCGATCGGCTCACTAGGAATTACAGGTGTAATCTCACCTTTTTGGGCAGCATGGTTGCCTAATCTTATTGGTCTGATTGTGGGTGTTTACTTACTGGCGACAGCAAATAATTGAATAGGTATAAGTTAAATTGGCGTTGGTGAATCGGGGTATGATTTTTGAGATTTGAAAATCTTAATTGAATTTAAGAAGCTAATAGCCCTTCGGGTTCAGCACTTCTTGAAACAGTTTCTCTAACGGGGGTTCCCCCCGCAACGAAAGTGCTTCACTACGAGCCGAAACATTTGGTACGTCATACGTTAAATCACCAACGCCGTTAAATTGATGATGATTTATTTTGCAAGCAGAGTTTAACAAGATGATAAAAGTTCAAACTGCGATCGCCTATTAGTACTGTTAAAGGTAAGAGAATTTTTGCATAATTAATTAAATCAGCAATTTATAAGACCAGCGATGGAAGAACTAATTAAGCTGCGACAAAGCATAACAGTAGGAAATTACAACGAAGCTTTGAAAATTATTGATGAATTAGAAGAAATGTCTGTTGAAGACAAGCTGAATAAAATTTACAGCTACATGGTTATCTTGTTGCTGCATTTAATTAAACAACAAGCAGAAAAAAAAACTACTAGATCGTGGAAAAATTCTATTCTCAACTCAGTAGAGCAAATTAATCGGGTTAATCTGAGACGAAAATCTGGTGGATGTTATGCCCCAGATGAAGTTCTGCAAGAAATAATTGATGATGCTTTCCCTCGCGCTTTAAGAGACGCTGCCATGGAAGCTTTTGGAGGGGCGTACGAGGAAGCCGATTTACAAAACATGATTGACATAACCAGCATTAAAGAGAAAGCAATGAATTTGTTGAAAGGAAGATAATTTACCGAAAATAATGGGTCTGGGTAGAGTCGAGGGAGAGTATTACCTCTCGCCCCTCTCTATGAAATCTGGACGTACCCGTTTCCGTGTATCCAGCTTCCGAAAATCTCAGCGTTAGCTTTTGCTCATGTGGATGTAGTGGTGACAACTTCTGTGGATTGCCAAGAGGTTCTTGTATTCCCAGTTGTTGTGGTTACAGTCAATATGATGTAGTTCTACTTTTTCTTCATTAAGAAGTTTTAGTCCACAATGTCCACATGAATGATTTTGTTTCCTGAGTGTTGTCGCTACAATCCCGTCGTACAGTACGCTGTTTCTTTTTGACCAATAGACTAAATCACCGTCAAAGGGAGATTTATCACCTTTGACACTGACGAATTTGTTCTCCGAGAAACTAACTTTGGGGAAGGCTGTTCTAACCATTTTTACTGCTTGATGTCTCCCGATGGTTTTCTGTTTCAAGAACACTTTGCGGGTTCTGTCTTCTAACCCGAATAAGTTAAACCGAGAGCCGTCCATCTTGCAATATCTGTGGTAGTATCTCCATCCTCTGATGATGGGTGCTAGCTTATACACCTTTGTTTCTGCACCATAGTTAGAGTTATTGACGATGTTTTTAACTTTGGAACGAAAAGCTTTGAAGTTTTCCGTTGAAGGGATACTTCTAAATTTTTCGTTATTCTTCTGGACATGAAAGTGCCATCCGAGAAAGTTGAATCCATCTGTCGAGGCTGTCACTTTTGTTTTCTTCTGGCTCACGTTCATTCCTCTGACTGTAAGAAATTCTTCAACTTGGGCAAGTAGTTCTTCAGCACTGTCTTCTGGTTTTAAGACAAAAACCATATCATCCGCATATCTTATACATTTAGAAATTATCTTTCCGTTCTTGATTTTGACTTCCCCTATCTTTTCGATACCATTCAGCGCAATATTAGCGAGTAGTGGTGAAACGACCCCACCTTGAGGTGTTCCTTGTTCGGGAAATTCTGGGTTAATACCTGATTTTAGGCATATTATTAAACCCGTTTTGACAAATTCAGGAGAGATAATTTTGTCTAAGATTGCCTTATGGCTTATACGGTCGAAGCATTTTTCGATGTCTATTTCTAAGACTCGTTTATTAATTCCGTTGACTGAGCTTCTGAGATTGTTGAACAAGACTTTTTGAGCATCATGTGTGCTTCGTCCTGGTCGAAATCCGTAGCTTTTGGCGTGGAAAGTTGCTTCGTGTGCTGGTTCTAGAGCGTATTTGACAAGACACTGCCATGCTCTATCCGCAATAGTTGGGACTTTTAATAGTCTTTTAGAGCCGTCCTTTTTAGGTATGGGTATTTCTCTTAGACCTTGATGTTGCCATGTTTTGTAACTTTTCTTGAGCGTGGTTTCTAAGTCGAAACGTTGCTTGAAGGTTAGTGATTTGACCCCATCAACCCCTGCGGTTTTCTTGCCAGTGTTCAACTGGCTTACTTGCCTGATTGCTAGCATTCTTGCTGCATAAGACGAAAGAACGAGTTTTTGAAGTCTTCTAGCTTTTGCCTTGTCTCCTTCTCTGACTGCTTTGAATATTCTCTTTTGTAGTCGGAATAATACTTTCTGGAGTTTCTTCCAGTCGGTAAATTCCCAATCATCGCTATAACTTGCGCTATGCGTCATAATTCCTATCCTACTTAATTGAACATTTTCTGATTTCCTTTTGGCGCGGAAAGCAAAGCTTTCCCAGTCGTCGCAGACGACGATCAGAGTGCTTCGCACTCTGCACGCCTCATCCTACCCGTAGCTAGGGTTTCCGATACTCGTCTATCCTACTGAGGTTTCGACCCCTCAGACCTAGTGCTACGTTTTTATTCGTTCCAATGGTTAGATTGGCTGATGTTTTAGGGCGGTTCATTTTGCCTGTTACCTTCTCACAGATGCAGCTATTAGGTTTAAGACGCTGCGAGAATGGGCGGTAACGAAGTCCACATTTTGTTATTCAGATTGTGGCTTACGGCTGAGACACTTTCCTAGAACCTATTTACCCTTGACATCTCCCTGTTAACGCCAGTGTGGTTAATCTGTTTTACCTCTGGTTGCGTCCTGCTGCACGCTTTACCCTGTAAGATTCCGAGCCTACTCAGTAGTGCCAGGTAAGGAGTCATCTATCTCTTAGATGGTGGGACTTTAACCCACATCTATCCATTAGTTCAAGCTACATACGGTTTTCTCTCCGTCATCACTTGGAAGCCTCTACCTCTCTAATCTCTAGAGCTTCGCAGCTTCAACGAATCGCACAAGCCTCGCCGTTTAGGGCGACTTTTGATGTAGTATTTATGTTACAATTGCTCTATGAAAACGTATAAATTCAAGTTGTATCAATCTAAGCAAAATAAGCGTATTCCCTGCCAAATCAATGCTAGCGCAAATGTTTATAATCATTGTATTGCTTTGCATCTACCATACTACAAGATGTTTAGAAAGCACTTGAATATGTACAAATTAATGAAGCATATCGCCAAACTGCGTAAGCGGATAAAATACTGGCAACAAGTTGGTAGTCAAGCGGTACAAGAGATTTGTCAGCGAATAGACAAAGCCTACAAGCTTTTTTTCAAGCAGTTTAACAGAGGTACTAGACCGCCTGGTTTTAAAAAGACTAGAAAATACAAATCTTTCACTCTTAAACAATCTGGATATAAGTTTTTATCTGGCAATAAAGTACGCATTGGCAACAGGGTTTATAAGTTTTCAAAAAGCACAGAGATACTTGGGAAGGTTAAGACACTAACTGTTAAAAGAAACAATCTAGGTAAACTATTCATTTTGGTTGTGACGGACTATGTTGGAGAATTAATCGCACCAGTGACGGGTAAAATCGCCGGGTGGGATTTTGGCTTAAAAACATTTTTAACAGGCAGTGACAATACATCTATTAAATCTCCTTTGTTTTTCAATCAGTCTAGGAATAGGCTAAAAGCAGCTAGCAGGAATTTATCTAGTAAAAAGAAAGGCTCTAATGCAGCGCGTACGCGGACGTGCCTCCAGGCACTAATCCTTTAGGGCAGATCGTCGTCTTCGACGACTGCACAGCTTTGCTGTGTGCGGTATAAAGCTAAAGACAATCTCAATCGAGTTTATCAAGACATATCTAACCAGAGAAAAGATTGGTTTTGGAACTTAGCACATAAGTTAACCAATGAATATGATGTGCTGATATTTGAAGACTTAAACCTAGACGGCCTGAAAAAGTTGTGGGGCAAGAAAATTAGCGATTTAAGCTTCGCTAGTTTTCTTGAAATACTTAAAACTGTTGCGCTCAATAAGGGTAAATTGATTCATTTCGTAGATCGTTTTTATCCAAGCTCTAAAACCTGTTCCAATTGTGGATATATCAATCAGGAATTAGTGCGACCCGTTTCAGCCTAACTACAATTGTAGGAACGCTGAGGGTATTCTCTAGAACCTAGAAAATACAATAACTCTAAACTCATGTAGGTTTAATTCCTACCGATGAATGAGACGTTTGAATCCATATCCTAT